>NZ_JBSHHD010000027.1:0-64077 GCF_053618155.1 Agromyces sp. NPDC055658
GGCGTCGCCGTGCGGCCTCAGCGCAGGATCTCCTCGAGCGCCGCGCGCTGGTGGCGGTGGCCGACGGTCTCGTAGCCGACCACGACGACGATCGGCGCGCACGCGGCGATGACGATGCCGACGGGCAGGCTCGCGCCGGCCGCGACGGCGACGAGCGCGAGTGCGAGCACGACGATGCTGCCCAGGAAGAGCCCGATGTGGAAGGGGTCGAACCGACCCATCAGGAAGCTGTAGAGCGTGAACAGCGCCGTGAGGAAGATCGCGACCGGCACGACGACGGTGCCGAGTGCCGCGACGTCGTCGATCGACGCATGGCCGGCGATCTCGTTCGCCGCGACGTGCAGTCCCGCGCCCGTCGCCGCGAGCGCCCCGAACACGATCATGTGCCCGTAGCCCCACACGTACGACCGGCGACGGAACCGGGCGAGCAGCTTGCCGGAGGGCATCGTGAAGTAGGTCCACCACAGGCCGAACGCGAGCAGGGTGCCGCCGAACGCGACGAGGCCCGCGTCGAGCGACCATCCCTCCGCCTCGACGGCCGCAGAGATCGCGAGGATCGTGCCGAGCACGACCTCGCCGAGCGTGATGATGACGAGCAGCCCGTAGCGCTCGGCGATGTGGTGCGGATGCCACGGCGTCGAGCCGCCGCCGCGCTCGGCGAGCGGCGGGATCGCCATCTCGCAGATGCCGAGCAGCAGCCAGATCCACAGCGTGAGCGCGAAGGGCAGGTTCACGACGATGAGCACGATCCACGCCGCCTGCACGATCGCGAGATAGCCCGCGTAGCGCAGCGCCGTGCGCCTGGAGGACGGGTCGTGCCGGGCGATGCGCAGCCACAGGGCGATCGTCGCGAGGCGCATGATGACGTACCCCGCGATGATGACGCCGTTGTCGACGTGCTCTCCGCCCTCGATCGAGTGGAAGAACTCGGGCATGCCGAGCGCCATCACGAGCACGCCGACCATCTGCACCATGGTGGCGACGCGCACGTAGGCGTCGTCGTTGTCGTACGCGCTCGCGAGCCATGTGTAGTTGATCCACGCCCAGCAGATCGCGAAGACCGCGAGCGAGAACGCGATGATCGCCGAGGAGAAGTGCCCGAGCTCGAGCAGGTGCGCGGCCTGGGTGCCGGCCTGGCTGAACGCGACGACGAAGGTGAGGTCGAAGAGCAGCTCGAGCGGGGTCGCGGCGCGATGCGGCTCCGACGGGTCGCGCCCGACCATGCGGCGCAGGCGGTGGTCGAGCGGGGGGTGCGCTGGCGTCGTCATGCGCCTATCGTTTCAGGATTTCGCAGGCTCGTCAGGACGATTCGGCCGGGATCGTGCTCAGCGGTGGACGATCCCTTGAAACGGTGTCGTGATGGATGCCTCGGCGCGGGGCCGAGGCACCCATCACGATCGTGTCAGCGGCTGAGCAGGAGCGCCTCGCCCTGCCCGCCGCCGCCGCAGAGGGCGACCGCGGCGTTGCCGCCGCCGCGGCGGGAGAGCTCGAGCGCCGCGTGCAGCGCGAGTCGCGCGCCCGAGGCGCCGATCGGGTGTCCGAGGGCGATCGCGCCGCCGTGCACGTTCACCCGTTCGAGGTCGAGGTCGAGGTCGCGCGCCGACTGCAGCGACACGGCGGCGAAGGCCTCGTTGATCTCGACGAGGTCGAGGTCGCTCGCCGCGACCCCGCCCTTCTCGAGCGCGGCGGCGATCGCGTTCGACGGCTGCGAGTGCAGCGAGTTGTCGGGCCCCGCGACCTGGCCGGCCGAACCCACGAGCGCGAGCCACGGGAGGCCCCGCGACTCGGCCCACTGGCGGCTCGCGACGACGACCGCCGCGGCCCCGTCGGAGAGCGGCGAGGAGTTGCCCGCAGTGATGGTGCCCTCGGCGGCGAACGCCGGACGCAGCTTCGCGAGCACCTCGACGGTCGAGTCGGGGCGAACGCCCTGGTCTTCGGCGACGACCACGGGGTCGCCCTTGCGCTGCGGGATCTCGACCGCGACGATCTCGTCGGCGAAGACGCCAGAGGCCTGCGCGGCGCCGGCGCGTGCGTGCGAGGCGGCGGCGATCTCGTCCTGCTCGGGACGCTCGATGCCGTAGCGCGTGTTGACCCGCTCGGTCGAGGCGCCCATCGACTCGTGGTCGAACGCGTCGGTGAGGCCGTCGTGCGCGGCGTGGTCGACCATCGTCCAGTCGCCGTAGGTCTTGCCGGCCCGGGAGCCGGGCAGCAGGTGCGGCGCGTTCGTCATGGACTCCTGGCCGCCGGCCACGACGACGTCGGCCTCGCCGAGCCGGATGAGGCGCGCCGCATCGGTGATGGCCACGAGCCCCGAGAGGCAGACCTTGTTGACGGTCGTGGCCGGCACGCGCCAGGGGATGCCCGCAGCGACGGCCGACTGCTTGGCGGGGTTCTGGCCCGCACCGGCCTGCAGCACCTGGCCCATGATGACGGCGTCGACGTCGTCGGGGGAGACGCCGGCCCGCTCGAGCGCGCCGCGGATCGCGACGGTTCCGAGCTCGACGGCGGACTGCGAGGCGAGGTTGCCGTTGATGCGGGCGAACGGGGTGCGGGCGCCGGCGATGATGACGACGTCGGGCGTGCTCATGGTGGGTGACTCCTTCGTCAGCAGGTGGGGTGTGCTTCCAGTCTAGGTTCCCCGGGCGGGGCCGCCGCCGCTCGGGCGATGTGCAGAGCTGCACATCGAGGCTGCGATTCTCGGCATCGACGCTGCAGGCGTGCGCATCGAATACTGGGGAGCGCAATCCGGGCGCCGCACCTGTCGCGGGCCCGTCACCACAGCCGTTCACCGTTGAGAGGCACACACACCATGCGGGTTACGAAGAGGTATCTCGCGACGGCCGTCATCGCCGCCGCATCCATCGCCCTGGTCGGTTGCGCACCGACCGCCACCGCGGGCGGAGGCGATGCGTCGGGCGACGCAGCTGTCGTGAAGGTCGCGATGATCACGAGCCAGTCGGGTCCGCTCGCCGCCTACGGCGAGGCCTACACCGCGGGCTTCGAGGCCGGCCTCGACTACGCCACCGACGGCACGGGCGCCGTCGACGGGCGCGAGCTCGACATCGAGTGGCTCGACGACCAGGGCAACCCCGACACGGCCGTCTCGCTCGCGAAGGACGTCATCGGCCAGGGCACGCAGATCATCGCAGGCACCGTCGTCTCGGGCATCGCGACCGCGCTCGCCGAGCAGGCCGAGCAGAACAAGATCCTCTACATCTCGGGCCCCGCCGCGGCCGACGCGATCACCGGTGTCAACGACTACACCTTCCGCTCCGGCCGGCAGACCTACCAGGACGTCGCGACGGCCGGCACCTTCATCGGCGACCCGGCCGGCAAGAAGGTCGTCGTGTTCGCGCAGGACAACGCGTTCGGCCAGGGCAACCTCGCAGGGGTGCAGGCGGTGCTCGGCGGCCAGGGCGCGACGGTCGAGGGCGTGCTCGTCGCCGAGGACGCCACCGAGTTCACGCCCTTCGCCCAGCAGCTCGTCGCCGCCTCTCCCGACCTCGTCTTCGTCGCGTGGGCCGGCGCCTCGTCGGGCGCGATGTGGACGGCACTCGCCCAGCAGGGCGTCTTCGACGCCGCGCCCGTCGTGACCGGCCTCGGCGACGTCGCGACCTACGGTGCCTACGGGGATGCCTCGAGCGACATCTCGTTCCTCAACCACTACTTCGCCGGCGCGTCGGGCACCGACGTCGAGACCGCCATGATCGAGCACCTCGACGAGGCCGGAGCGACGCCCGACCTGTTCTCGCCCGACGGCTTCGTCGCCGCGCAGATGCTCGTGCAGGCGGTCCGCGAGGGCGGCGACTCGGTCGACGGCATGGTCGACGCGCTCGAGGGCTGGACGTTCGACTCGGTCAAGGGCGAGATCACCGTCCGCGAGGAGGACCACGCGATGATCCAGCCGATGTACCAGGCGAAGCTCGTGCAGGACGGCGACGCCTGGGTGCCCGAGCTCGTCGACACCGTCGACGCCGAGACGGTCGCCCCGCCCGTCGCCGGCGAGTGACCGCATGAGGAGCGACCACGCGATGCTCGCACTCGAGGGGATCGGGCTCCGCATCGGCGGGGCCCGCATCCTCGAGGGGGTCTCGCTCGAGGTGCCCGCGGGCCAGATGCTCGGGGTGATCGGGCCGAACGGCGCCGGGAAGACGACGCTCTTCAACGTCGTCTCGGGCGTCGTCCGCCCCACCGCCGGGCGGGTGGTCCTGGACGGCGTCGACGTCACCCGCGAGCCCGTCCACCGACGAGCCACGGCCGGGCTCGGCCGCACCTTCCAGACCTCGAGCCTCTTCCCCGAGCTCAGCGTGCTCGAGAACGTGCGGCTCGCCGCGCAGGCCCGCCTCGGCGGCGCCACGAGCCTCGTGCGCATCCCGCGCGCCGGCGACGCGGCGACGACGCGCGCCCTCGACTGCCTCGAGGAGGTCGGCCTCGCGCACCGCGCCGACGCCGAGGCGTCGGGTCTCGCCCACGGCGAGAAGCGCAAGGTCGAGATCGCGATGCTCCTCGCACAGGACCCGAAGGCGATCCTGCTCGACGAGCCGATGGCCGGCGTCGCCTCCGGCGACGTCCCCGCGATCACCGAGGTCATCCGCCGGCTGCACCGCGGCGGGCGCACCGTGCTCATGGTCGAGCACCACATGGAGGTCGTGCTCGGCCTCGTCGACCGCGTCGCGGTCATGCACCACGGCGAACTGCTCGCCGTCGACACCCCGGAGGCCGTCATGGCGAACCCCACCGTGCAGTCCGCCTACCTCGGGGAGGCGATGTGACCGAGTCGATCCTCGACGTCCGCGGCCTCACCGGGCGCATCGCCGGGCAGCAGGTCATCGAGGACGTCACGTTCGAGGTGCCCGCGACCGGGGTCACCGCCCTCCTCGGGCGCAACGGCGTCGGCAAGACGTCGACCGTGAAGTCGGTGCTCGGCCTCATCGAGCGTTCGGGCGAGGTCCGACTCGCGGGGGAGCGCATCGACGGCCTTCCGACCCATCGCATCGTGCAGCGCGGCGTGGGCTACGTGCCCGAGGACCGCGAGGTGTTCGGCGGCCTCACGGTGGCCGAGAACCTCCGGCTCGCCGAGCGCGACGCGGCACCGCGGCGCGAACTGGTCGAGCGGCTCTTCCCCGACCTCGTCGAGCGCCGCGCGCAGCGCGCGGGCACCCTCTCGGGCGGGCAGCAGCAGATGGTCTCGCTCGCCCGGGCCCTCGTGAACGACAACCGGCTGCTGCTCGTCGACGAGCCCACGAAAGGGCTCGCGCCGCGCATCGTCGACGAGGTCGCCGCGGCCCTCGCGACGGCGGCCGAGACGGTGCCGATCCTCCTCGTCGAGCAGAACCTCCACGTGATCCGCCGGCTCGCCGAGCGCGTCGTCGTGCTCTCGGGCGGCACGGTCGTGTTCACGGGCACGGCGCACGAGTTCCTCGACGACGAGGCGCTCGTGCAGCGCCACCTCGGGGTGCACGACGCGAGCGAGGCCGCCTGATGAGCACCGTCGTCCTCCTCGTCATCACCGGCCTCGGACTCGGGGCCCTGTACTTCCTCGTCGCGAGCGGGCTCTCGCTCATCTACGGGCTCATGGGCGTCCTGAACTTCGCGCACGGCGCGTTCCTCACGATCTCCGCGTTCCTCGGCTGGGAGGCCGGGCGGAGGGTCTCCGACGGAACATGGTGGGGACTCGCCGTCTCTGCGCTGGTCGGCATGGCCGTCGGCGCGCTCGTCGCGGCCCTCACCGAGTACTTCCTGATCCGGCGGCTCTACGAGCGGCACATCGAGCAGGCGCTCGTCACCGTCGGGCTCTCGCTCGCCGCCGTCGCCCTCTTCGAGGGCATCTGGGGCACCGACCCGATCTACACCGCGAAGCCCGAATGGCTCACGGAGACGACCGAGATCCTCGGCGCGAGGATCCCGAACGACCGGTTCCTGCTCATCGCGTGCGCCCTGGTCGTGCTCGGCGGCATCGTGCTCTTCCTGCACCGCACCCGCTACGGCCTCATCATCCGGGCCGGCGTGGAGAACCGGCAGATGGTGTCGGCGCTCGGCATCGACGTGCGGCGGTCGTTCACGCTCGTCTTCGCGATCGGGGGCGCCGCAGCCGGACTCGGCGGGGTGCTCGCCTCGGTCTACTACGGCTACGTGTCGGCCCACCTCGGCAGCGTGCTGCTCATCTTCGCGTTCATCGTGACGGTCATCGGCGGGCTCGGATCGCTCACGGGCGCGGCCGTCGCCTCGGTGCTCGTCGCCGTGCTGCAGCAGTTCGCCAACTTCTACCTCGGCGGCACCGGCGACCTCGTCGTCGTCGTCGCGCTCGCCGTGGTGCTGCTCATCCGCCCGCGTGGGCTCATGGGGAAGGTCGCATGATGTCGAGACGGACCCGTTGGCAGAACACGGCCCTCCTGCCGGTGATCGGCGGCGTGCTCGCCGTCGTGGGGCTCGCCGTGCTGCCGCTGCTCGCGATCGACGTCCCGGGCGTCCTGCCCGGCCCCACCTACACCCCGGGCACCCTGCAGCTCCTCGCCTACGCGATGCTCATCGCCGCACTCGCCCTCGGCTACCGCATGATGTTCGGCCTCGCCGGCCTGTTGTCGTTCGGGCACGCGCTCTTCTTCGCCGCGGGCGCGTACGGCCTCGGCATGACGCTCGAGGCGTTCGCACCGCCCGAGTGGCCCGGCGACCTCATCTTCGTCGTGTCGATCCTCGTGACGCTCGTCGGCGGGCTCGTCCTCGCGATGACCGTCGGCGCGCTCGCCCTGCGGGTCACCGGCATCTCGTTCGCGATGGTGACCCTCGCGTTCGCCCAGGCCGGCTCGGTGCTCATCCGCCGCAACCCCGGCGGGGCGACGGGCGGCGACGAAGGGCTGTCGCTCGACATCGAGCACGTGCCCAGCGCGCTCGTCGGCGTGGTGAACACCCGCAACCTCTACTGGCTCGCGCTCGCGGTGCTCGTCGTCGTGTACCTCGTCGTGCTGTGGGTCGAGCGGAGTCGCGCCGGGCACGTCGCCGCTGCGACGCGCGAGAACGAACTGCGCGTGCGCGTGCTGGGCCTCCGCCCCTACACCGTGAAGCTCCTCGTGTTCGTCGTGGCCTCGGTGCTCGCCGTCGTCGTCGGCATGGCCTACCTGCTGCTGCAGTCGGGCGCGTCGCCGCGCATCGCGACCGCCGACTTCACGCTCACGCTGCTCGTCATCGTCGTGCTCGGCGGAGTCGGGTACCGCTGGGGCGCGATCGTGGGCGGCATCGTCTACACGCTCCTCGACCAGCGGCTCACCGCGCTCGCCGGTTCCGACGCCGTCGCCGGCCTGCCCGCCGTGCTGCGGGTGCCGCTCAGCGAGCCGCTGTTCATCCTCGGCACGTTGTTCGTCCTCGTCGTGCTGTTCCTGCCGGGCGGCATCGCGGGCCTGCCGCAGCGCATCCGGTCGGGCCGCGTCCGGCATCCGCTCGAGGCGGAGGAGGCGACCGATGCGTGAGCACGAGACATCCCACCAGACCCACGACGCCGCGCGGGAGCGCGGCCGACAAGGAGGAAACGTGACCGATCTCACTGGGCGACGCGCCGTCGTCACCGGGGGAGCGAGCGGCATCGGCGCCGCCTGCGCGCGTGCGTTCGCGAGCGCGGGTGCGCACGTCGTGATCGCCGACCTCGACGCCGACGCCGCCGCCGCGCTCGCGGACGAGCTCGGCGGCGAGTCGTGGGCGGTCGACCTCGCCGACACCGCGGCGCTCGCCGGCCTCTCGCTCGAAGCCGACATCCTCGTCAACAACGCGGGCATCCAGCACGTCCGCCCGATCGAGGAGTTCGAGCCCGAGCGGTTCTCGTTCATCCTCCGGCTCATGCTCGAGTCGCCGTTCCTGCTCATCCGCGCCGCGCTGCCCGGCATGTACGAGCGGGGCTTCGGACGGGTCATCAACCTCTCGAGCGTGCACGGCCTGCGAGCGTCGCCGTTCAAGTCGGCCTACGTGGCCGCCAAGCACGGGCTCGAGGGGCTCTCGAAGGTCACCGCGCTCGAGGGCGGCCCGCACGGCGTCACGTCGAACTGCATCGACCCCGGCTACGTGCGCACGCCGCTCGTCGAGAAGCAGATCGCCGACCAGGCGCGGCTGCACGGCATCACCGAGGAGGAGGTGCTGCCGAAGATCATGCTCACCGAGTCGGCCGTCAAGCGGCTCGTGGAGCCCGCCGAGGTGGCGAGCCTCGCGCTCTGGCTCGCGGGGCCCGACGCGGGCATGGTGACGGGAGCGAGCTACACGATGGACGGCGGATGGAGCGCACGATGACAGGCGCCGCCTTCACCGCCGCGGTCGCGGGCGGCGCGCTCGCGGGCGGCCAGTGGCACGAGGATGCCTCGGGGCTGCCGATCCTCGCGGTGCACGGCATCACCGCCAGCCATCGCGCATGGGACCTGCTCGCCGACGGCCTGCCCGACCGCCGGGTGATCGCCCCCGACCTGCGCGGTCGCGGTCGCAGCAACCGGCTGCCTGCGCCGTACGGACTCGAGCAGCACGCCGACGATCTCGCGGGCGTGCTCGACGCGCTCGGCGTCCCGCGCGCGTTCGTCGTCGGGCACTCGATGGGCGCGTTCGTCACCGTGCGCCTCGCCGAGCGCCACCCCGACCGCGTCGCGGGCATCGTCCTCGTCGACGGCGGACTGCCGATCCCGGCGCCCGCGGGCGTCGCGCCCGAGGACCTGCCGGCGCTCCTGCTCGGCCCGGCGCTCGAGCGGCTGGCGATGACGTTCCCCGACCGGGCGGCGTACCTCGCGTTCTGGCGGCGCCATCCCGCGATGGGTCCGTACTGGAGCGACGCGATCGAGGCGTACGTCGACTACGACCTCGAAGGGGAGCCGCCGGCACTGCGCAGCGCGGCGAATGCCGATGCGGTCGCCGTCGACGCGCTCGAACTCGACGGGTCGGCGGGGTACGCCGAGGCGCTCGCCGCGCTGCCCGGTCCGGTCGACTTCCTCAGGGCGCCGCGGGGCCTGCTGGACGGCGCGCCCCTGTACGCCGCGCCGCTCGTCGCTGCGGCGACGGAACGGCTCCCGCAGCTCGTCGTCGACGAGGTCGACGACGTCAACCACTACACGATCCTCATGACGGCCCTCGGCACCGGTAGCGTGATCGATGTGATCCGCACCCGCATCCAGGCCGCGGAGACACAGGAAGGTGCATCGTGACACTCGACAAAGTCGTCGGGTCCGCCCAAGAAGCGGTCGCCGACATCCCCTCAGGAGCCAGTCTCGCCGTCGGCGGGTTCGGGCTCTGCGGCATCCCGATGGTGCTGATCCAGGCCCTGCTGGACGCAGGGGTCGACGGGCTCTCCGTCGTCTCGAACAACTGCGGCGTCGACGATTGGGGGCTCGGCGTGCTGCTCGCGAAGCAGCGCATCGCCAAGATGACCTCCTCGTACGTCGGCGAGAACAAGGAGTTCGAGCGGCAGTACCTCTCGGGCGAGCTCGAGCTCGAGCTGACCCCGCAGGGCACGCTCGCCGAGAAGCTGCGGGCGGGGGGCAGCGGCATCGCCGCGTTCTTCACGCAGACCGGCGTCGGCACGCAGGTCGCCGAGGGCGGCCTGCCGCGGCGCTATCACGCCGACGGCACCGTCGCCGTCGCGAGTCCGCCGAAGCCCGTGCAGACCTTCGAGGTCGCGGGGGAGCCGCGCGAGTTCGTCATGGAGGAGGCGATCACGACGGACTTCTCGCTCGTGCACGCGCTGAAGGCCGACCGGTTCGGCAACCTCGTCTTCGACAAGTCGGCGCGAAACTTCTCGCCGCTCGCGGCGATGGCCGGGCGCATCTGCATCGCCCAGGTCGAGGAGCTCGTCGAGCCCGGCGACATCGATCCTGACGCCGTGCACCTGCCCGGCGTGTACGTCGACCGTGTGGTCGTGGTCGGCCCCGAGATCGAGAAGCGGATCGAACGCCGGACGGTGTCGGTCGAGAAGGCGGCATCGCGCGAGATGCCGGAAGGAGCCTGAGCCATGGCACTCACCCGCCTCGAGATGGCGGCCCGCGCCGCCCGTGAACTCAGCGACGGATCGTACGTGAACCTCGGCATCGGCCTGCCGACGCTGGTGCCGAACTACGTGCCCGAGGGCACGACGATCCTGCTGCAGTCGGAGAACGGCATCCTCGGCGTCGGGCCGTACCCGACGGAGGACGCGGTCGACCCCGACCTCATCAACGCCGGCAAGGAGACCGTCACCGTGCTCCCCGGCGCCGCGTACTTCGACTCGGCCCTGAGCTTCGGCATGATCCGCGGCGGCAAGATCGACGCCGCCATCCTCGGCGCCATGCAGGTCTCGGCGCGCGGCGATCTCGCCAACTGGATGATCCCCGGCAAGATGGTGAAAGGACCCGGCGGCGCGATGGACCTCGTGCACGGCGCCCGCCGACGCATCGTGCTCATGGAGCACGTCGCGAAGGACGGCTCGCCGAAGATCGTGGACGAGTGCTCGCTGCCGCTCACCGGCAAGGGCGTCGTCGACCGCATCATCACGGACCTCGCGGTGATCGACGTCACGGCCGACGGGCTCGTGCTCGTGGAGTGCGCGCCGGGCGTCACCGTCGACGAGGTCGTCGCCGCGACGGAGCCGCCCCTCGACACCTCCGCGGTGGGGTAGCCGTGGTCGACACGATCCTGCCCGGCATCCTGGCCCGGCAGGTGGCCACGCCGCGCCTTCGCGCCGGGGTGCTCGAGCGCCCCGCGGTGCCGGGCGAGCAGTCCGCGACCGTCGTCGTCGTCCACGGCAACGTCTCGTCGTCGTTGTTCTGGCAGCCCGTCATGCTCGCGCTGCCGGCCTCGGTGCGCGCGATCGCGATCGACCTCCGCGGCTTCGGCGACAGCGAGACGCTGCCGGTCGACGCCACGCGAGGGGTGCGCGACTTCTCCGACGACGTCGCATCGGTGATCGACGAGCTCGGCCTCGGCGCCGTGCACCTCGTCGGCTGGAGCATGGGCGGCGGGGTCGCCATGCAGCTCGTCATCGACCGCCCAGAGCTCGTCGCGAGCCTCACCCTGCAGTCGACGGTCTCGCCGTACGGCTTCGGCGGCACCCGGCTCGACGGGACGCTGCTGGTCGACGATGCGGCGGGCACGGGCGGCGGGGGAGCGAACCCCGATTTCGTCGCCCGGCTCGCCGCGGGCGACCGCACCGAGGAGTCGCCGACCTCGCCGCTCACGGTGTACCGGTCGAGCTACGTCGCGCCCGGTTTCGCCTCCGAGCTCGAGTCGATCTGGGTCGCCTCGATGCTGTCGACCGCCACCGGCGTCGACCACTACCCCGGGGATGCCTCGGGCTCGGCGAACTGGCCGGGGTTCGCGCCCGGCGGGCGGGGCGTGCTGAACACGATGGCGCCGACCCACTTCGACACCTCGGCCATCGTCGACGTCGCCGAGAAGCCGCCCGTGCTGTGGATCCACGGTGCACAGGACGCGATCGTCGGCGACGCCTCGTTCTTCGACCTCAATCAGCTCGGCAAGGCCGGCATCATCCCGGGCTGGCCGGGCGACGAGGTCGCACCGCCGCAGCCGATGGTGTCGCAGACCCGCGCCGTGCTCGCCCGCTACGCCGAGCGCGGCGGGGCGGTCACCGAGGTCGAACTGGACGGCTGCGGGCATTCGCCCCATCTCGAGCGGCCGGCCGAGTTCCTGGAGGCGCTCGTCGCGCTCATCGCGACTGAGGGCGAAGGGATGCCTCGGGCTGCATCCGCCTGAGGCATCCACTCGCGGCCGACGCTCGGCCTCGCGCAACTAGACTTGCCTCGTGCCTGCTGTGAATCTCGGAATGCCGAAGGTCCCCGAAGTCCTGGCCCCCCGACGCAAGTCGCGCCAGATCAAGGTGGGCAAGGTGCTCGTGGGCGGCAACGCCCAGGTGAGCGTCCAGTCGATGACCACGACGCCGACGACGAACATCAACGCGACGCTCCAGCAGATCGCCGAGCTCACGGCGTCGGGCTGCGACATCGTGCGCGTCGCCGTGCCGAGCCGCGACGACGCCGAGGCGCTGCCGATCATCGCGAAGAAGAGCCAGATCCCGGTCATCGCCGACATCCACTTCCAGCCGAACTACGTGTTCGCCGCGATCGACGCCGGCTGCGCCGCGGTGCGCGTCAACCCGGGCAACATCCGCAAGTTCGACGACCGCGTCGGCGAGATCGCGGCCCGTGCGAAGGCTGCTGGGGTGTCGCTCCGCATCGGGGTCAACGCCGGCTCGCTCGACCCTCGCCTGCTCGAGAAGTACGGCAAGGCGACTCCCGAGGCGCTCGTCGAGTCGGCCGTGTGGGAGGCGTCGCTCTTCGAGGAGCACGACTTCCACGACTTCAAGATCTCGGTCAAGCACAACGACCCGATCGTCATGGTGAAGGCGTACCGCATGCTCGCCGAGCGCGGCGACTGGCCGCTGCACCTCGGTGTCACCGAGGCGGGTCCCGCGTTCCAGGGCACGATCAAGTCGGCGACGGCGTTCGGCATCCTGCTCGGCGAGGGCATCGGCGACACCATCCGCGTCTCGCTCTCCGCGCCGCCCGTCGAAGAGGTCAAGGTCGGGCTGCAGATCCTGCAGTCGCTGAACCTGCGCGAGCGCAAGCTCGAGATCGTGTCGTGCCCGTCGTGCGGGCGTGCGCAGGTCGACGTGTACACGCTCGCCAACGACGTGACCGAGGGCCTCAAGCACGTCACCGTGCCGCTCCGCGTCGCCGTCATGGGCTGCGTCGTGAACGGCCCCGGCGAGGCGCGCGAGGCCGACCTCGGCGTCGCGAGCGGCAACGGCAAGGGGCAGATCTTCGTGAAGGGCGAGGTCATCAAGACCGTGCCCGAGGCCGAGATCGTCGAGACGCTCATCGCCGAGGCCCAGCGCATCGCCGACGAGATGGGCACCGACGCCCCGGTGGGCGCACCGACGGTCGTCACGCCCTAGCGTCGTTCGGCACGCACTGCGCGTGAGCTGTCGCCCGTTCGGTGCCGCCGCTTGTGGGAGTGCTCACGCCGCGCCGAACCGCACCGTGCCGGTGCCGATGTCGGCCGCCTCGAGCACGACCTCGATCGCGCCGCCCGGCGCGGCGTCGGCCGGCGCGGGGCAGCTCGCCGTCACCGCGGGCGTCTCGAGCTGGAAGACCGCGCGCTCGCCCCTGAGCTCGAGCACGGTCGCGGTGAACCGCTCGCCGACCCGGTCGCGCAGGAGCGCCGCCTCGACCCGTGCGATCGACTCCGCGCCGAGGCGCCCCGCCCGCTGCTCGGAGGCGGCCATGATCGCAGGCAGCTCGGCGAGCGACGCACGCGCCCAGGCGGGCACCTCGCGCCCGGCGACGATCGCCTCGCACACGACGAGGCCCCATCGGTCCACGAGCCGGCGGATCGGCGCCGTCACGTGAGCGTACGGCGCGGCGAGCGCCGCCTGCATCGTCTCCGCGGGCGGTGCGCCGTCGAACGCGGCGTAGCCGGCACCGCGGAAGAGCCCGCTCGCGGCCTGCAGGACCGCGAGCGCCACGGGGTCGGCGCGGTCGAGTCGACGCAGGTACTCGCCGTACGACTCGTCCTCGGGCCACGGAAGCCCGAGCGCGACGGTCTGCCGGCGGAAGGCGGCGAGCCGCTCGTCGTCGGGGCTCGGCATGGTGCGCAGGATGCCGACACCCGCACCCAGCATGATCGACGCGGCGGCCATGCCGGTCAGCAGAGAGAGCTGCGCGTTCCAGTCCTCGACCGGCAGCGGCGTGCGGCGCGCGAGGTCGTAGCCGCCGTCGCTGCGCACGATCTCCTCGTCGGGGGTGTTGAGGCTCGCGCCGCCGCGGCGGCGTTCCTGCTCGATGCGGGCGCGCCCGATCTCGCCGAGGAGGGCGACCGGCGACTCCCGGTCGCCGTCGTCGATGAGCGCCTGCGCCCCGGAGTAGTCGAGGCGCGCCCGGGAGCGAACGAGCGCTCGCTCGACCGCCGTCGTCCCGAGGGTGCCGTCGGCGGCGAGCTCGAAGCGCCACACGTACGCGGTACGGTCGACGCCGGGCAGGAGGGACGCCCGGTCGTCGCCGATGACCGGCGGGTGCAGGGGCACCCGACCGTCGGGAGCATAGAGCGTCTGCCCGCGCTCACGCGCAGCCCGGTCGACCGATCCGCCGGGCCGCACGAAACCGGGCAGGTCTGCGATCGCATAGTGCACGAGGAAGCCGTCGCCTCGGCGCGCGAGGTGCATCGCCTGGTCGAGGTCGGTCGACCCCGCCGGGTCGATCGTCGCGAACGGCAGGTCGCGCAGGTCGCGACCGGGTGCCTCGGGCCGGGATGCCTCGGCCTCGGCCACGACCTCGGGTGCGAAGCCGTCGGGCAGCGCCATCGACGCACGCAGGTCGGCGAGGGACGCGGCGAGCTCGCTCTGCGCGACGGACGGAGCCAGGTGCGGTCGGCGGGCGGGCATGCGCCCAGCCTACGAGTCGCCGGACGGACCGAGCACCCGCGAGAGGTGCCGCAGCACCGCCTCACCCCACTCCGCGGTCTCGTCGTCGGTGGCCTGCGCGAGGCATCCCCACCACGTGTGCGCCCGGTTCACCGCGTGCGTCGTCTCGGCCGCGGCGACGAGCCGGGCCCACTCGGCGTCGTCGAACCGCGCGACGTCGGCCCAGGCCTCGCGGAATCCCGCGACGACGGGCTCTGGGTCGATGCCGCGGTACTCCATCACGGCGCGGGGCACGAGCAGGGCCTCGACCGGGTGCGCCCACTGCGCGTCGCCGAAGTCGAAGAGGCGCAGCCCGTCAGAGGCGTCGTCCGAGGCGAACACGTTGCCGGGGTGCAGGTCGCCGTGCTGGAGGGTCGCGGGCAGGCCGCCCTCGTCGAGCGCCTCGGCGGCGAGCGCCACGCGGTCGGCCGCGGCCACGAGCGAGGCCGCGGTCGCCGCATCGGGCGCCGAGGGATGACCGGTGGGCAGGGCGAGCACGAGCCCGAGCAGCTCGGTGAAGCGGGCCGGCACGGTTCCGGGGGAGCAGTCGGGCACGCCGGCGCCGAGCACTTCGGCCGAGCGCCCGGCCAAGGAGCGCTGCACGCGCGCCCACTCGTCGATGACGCGCGACCAGTCCTCGGCGGCGGGGTCGTGCCGATCTGCGAGCGTCGCTCCGCGGTCGGCGGTGAGCATCCAGCCCCTGGAGGGGTCGGCCGCGATCGGGGCGTCGACATCGCCCGGAAGGAGCGTTGCGAGTCGCGCTTGGAGGGCGGGCTCGAACGACTGCGCGCGGCAGTTCGCCTTGAACCAGTACCGGGCGGCTCCCGACGGTCCTGCCACCTCGACGACGAGTTGCGTCGACCACGGGCGCACCCGCGGCTGTCGGGTCCCGACGACGACGACGTCGCGCCCGGCGAGCGACTCCGCGATCCAGCGGTCGGCTTCGGCCCGCCAGGCCTCGGAGGAGACCTCGACGGAGAACGGTGCGTTCGACTCACCCATGCGAGCACATTAGGCCATGCGCGAGCCGTCGGGTCGAGGCCTGAGGTCAGGGGTGCCTACGCAGTCGCCTACGCAGGATTGCGAATGCGGTCGTCCGCCCCGACCCCTACCGTGTGCGCTGGCGCGGGGCGTCCGCGCCGAGGCACTCGATCGAAGGAGCACGTCATGAAGCATCCGCGTCGCCTGGCCCTCGTCATCGCCCTCGCAGGAGGGCTCGTCCTCCCGTTCGCCGGCGCCGCCGCCGCGAGCGGCCACGGCTGGGTCGACGACCCGCCGAGCCGGCAGGACTACTGCTCGCAGGGGCTGACCTCGTTCGCCTGCGGTCAGGTCGAATACGAGCCGCAGAGCGTCGAGGCGCCCAAAGGGTCGCTCCGGTGCAGTGGCGGCAACCCTGCGTTCGCGATCCTCGACGACGCGACGAAGCCGTGGCCGCGCAAGGGCGTCGACGACACCGTCACCATCCAGTGGCACCTCACCGCGCGCCACGCCACGGAGAGCTGGGAGTACTTCGTCGACGGTGCGCTGTGGAAGCGCGTCAACGACTTCGGCGCCCAGCCGGCCGCGACCGTGCAGCACATCCTCACGGGGCTGCCGGCGGGCGAGCACACCATCCTCGCCCGCTGGAACGTCGCCGACACGACGAACGCCTTCTACAGCTGCATCGACGTGAACGTCGGCGGCCCCTCGAGCGGCGGCGGCTCGGGCGACGACTGCCCGGTCGCGTGGCAGGCCGACCAGGTGTACACGGCCGGCCAGCAGGCGAGCTCGGGCGGCCGCACGTGGGCGGCGAAGTGGTGGACCCGCGGCGAGGTGCCGGGCTCGGGCGGCGAGTGGGGCGCCTGGCGCGACCTCGGGCCCTGCCCGGCCTGACGCGCGAGCACGCCGCGGAGACCTCCCTCCGTCGCGCGATCGCGGCGGCGGGATGCCTCGGGGCCGCGCTGCCCCGAGGCATCCGGCCTTCTCAGTAGAATCGTCGGGTGCCCACACGCCTTTCGAACTTCTTCCTCCGCACGCTCCGCGAAGACCCCGCCGACGCCGAGGTCACGAGCCACCGACTGCTCGTCCGCGCCGGCTACATCCGGCGCCAGGCGCCGGGCATCTTCGCGTGGTTGCCGCTCGGCCTGCGCGTGAAGGCGAAGATCGAGCGCATCGTGCGCGAAGAGATGGAGGCGGCCGGCGCCCACGAGGTGCACTTCCCGGCGCTGCTGCCGCGCGAGCCCTACGAGGTCACCGGCCGGTGGACGGAGTACGGCGACGCGCTCTTCCGCCTGCAGGACCGCAAGGAGGCCGACCTGCTGCTGGCCCCCACGCACGAAGAGGTCTTCACCCTGCTCGTGAAAGACCTGTACTCGTCGTACAAGGACCTTCCGCTCACGATCTACCAGATCCAGGACAAGTACCGCGACGAGGCGCGCCCCCGTGCGGGGCTCCTGCGCGGTCGCGAGTTCACCATGAAGGACGCGTACTCGTTCGACGTCTCCGACGAGGGGCTGGATGCCTCGTACCAGGCGCAGCGCGACGCGTACGAGCGCATCTTCACCAGGCTCGGCCTCGAGTACGTCATCGTGAAGGCCGACGCAGGGGCCATGGGCGGCTCGAAGAGCGAGGAGTTCCTGCACCCGACGCCCGTCGGCGAAGACACCTTCGTGCGCTCGGCCGGCGGCTACGCAGCGAACGTCGAGGCGTTCGAGACGCTCGCGCCCGAGCCGCTGCCGATCGAGGGCCGGCCCGAGGCGCGCATCTTCGACTCGCCGAACACCCCGACGATCCTGAGCCTCGTCGACCACGTCAACGACCACGAGCCGCGCGCCGACCGGCCCTGGCACGCAGCCGACACGCTGAAGTGCGTCGTGCTCGCGTTGACCCACCTCGACGGCACACGCGAACTCGTCGCCGTGGGCATGCCCGGCGACCGCGAGGTCGAGCTGAAGCGCGCCGAGGTGGCGTTCGCCCCGGCCGAGGTCGAGGCCGCGACCGAGTCCGACTTCGCGAAGCACCCCGCGCTCGTCAAGGGCTACATCGGGCCGTGGTCGCCCGAGGGCCCCGTGCTCGGCGAGGAGTCGGCGAGCGGCATCCGCTTCCTCGTCGACCCGCGCGTGGTCGACGGCACCGCCTGGGTGACCGGCGCCAACCTGCACGAGAAGCACGTGCTCTCGCTCGTCGCGGGCCGCGACTTCGTCGCCGACGGCGTCATCGACATCGCCGACGTGCGCGCCGGCGACCCCGCTCCCGACGGCTCCGGCCCGGTCGAGCTCGCGCGGGGCATGGAGATCGGGCACGTCTTCCAGCTCGGCCGCAAGTACGCCGAGGCGCTCGGACTCAAGGTGCTCGACGAGAACGGCAAGCTCGCGACGGTGACGATGGGCTCGTACGGCATCGGCGTCACGCGCATCCTCGCGATCATCGCCGAGCTGCACAACGACGACAAGGGCCTCATCTGGCCGCCGTCGGTCGCCCCGTTCGACGTGCACGTCGTCGCCACCGGCAAGGACCAGGCGGCGTTCGAGGCGGCGGACCGCATCGTGGCCGACCTCGAGGCGTCCGGCCGCGACGTGCTCTACGACGACCGGCCCAAGGTGTCGCCCGGCGTGAAGTTCGGCGACGCCGAGCTCATCGGCGTGCCGACGATCGTGATCGCGGGCCGCGGTGTCGCCGACGGCGTCGTCGAGGTCTGGGACCGGGCGACCGGCGATCGCACCCAGGTGTCGATCGACGGCGTGGTCGCCGCGCTCGACGCCTGAGCCCGCTCGTTCGCCGGGAGCGGGCGCTCGTTCGGCCCGCGCCGGCGGCCGCGGCGCCCAGCGAACGTCGGCTCAGCGCCCCGGCGCGGCATCCGCGAGCAGGCGGCGGAGTTCGGCGGCCGTCTCCTCCGACTGGGCGATCAGCGCCTCGAGCCGCGCACTGAGCTCGGCGGGTGACGCGGCGCCGGCCGCCTCCCGGGCGGCGACGGGCTCGGTCTCGTCGACGACGGCATCGGCGTCGCCCGCCGCCGTCGTGCCCGTGTCGACGGGCGCCTCGACCGCGCCTCCGGCGACGTCGTCCACGGTCGCATCGGCGGGTGCCGTCTCCGGCTCGAGTGCGGCGTCGGCGGCCTCCGCCGCCTTCTGCGGCCCGAGGAAGAGGTTCGCGAGGTAGCCCGTGAACGTGCCGAAGATGCCGACGCCGACGATGATGATGAGGGCGCCGATCAGGCGGCCCGGGTTGGTGACGGGGTACTGGTCGCCGTAGCCGACGGTCGAGATCGTGACGATCGTGTACCAGATCGCATCGGACGCCGAGGTGATGTTGGCGCCCTCGGCATCCTCTTCGACGGCCAGGATCGAGATGCTGCCGAACTGCAGCACGAGCACGCCGAGCAGCAGGAGCGTCATGAGCGTGCTGTTCGCCCGGTCGTGGATGAGCGTGCGCCAGATCGTGCGGAGGCCGAGCTCCCGCAGCAGCCGGATCACGCGGAGCACGCGGAACAGCCGCAATACCTTCAGCTCCGCGAACGGCAGGCTCGCGAGCAGGTCGGCCCACCCGAATCCGCGGAAGAAGTAGCCCGATGCGGACGGTGCCGTCGAGATGCGGTAGATGAAGTCGGCGAGGAAGATCGCGCTGAACAACGCGTTCATGACGGAGAGGATGAGCTGCAGCGACTCCTCCGCGTGGAAGAGGTACATCAGCACGAGGTTCGCGATCGAGAGGATCGAGAGCAGGCCGATGAAGATCTCGTAGGCGGTGTTCTTGAGTTCGCTGCGCTGGCGCTGGATGCGCCGCTTCGCGCGGGAGCTGGGCATTCGGGCGTCCTCCGGCTCTGGCGGCCCATCGGCCGCGCGGTCTCGATCGTGGGCGATACCGATTCTTCAGGATCGCGGGGGCACGGCGTGGGAGGCGCGGCTCGTCGTCCGGGTCGCGCCGGACCCGATCGTTCGGACGGCGTTCATGTTCCGGACACCCCCCATCCCGTGGGGCTTCGGTTTCGGCGTGCAGCCTGCACTCGACCCCCTTGACCGACGGCGTGAGGAACGATCCGTGACGATCACCGACATCCAGCTGCTCCCGATGGCCGACCACGTGCGCGGCAAGCGCTCGGCCGTGACCTGCCATTTCAAGTGCGCCAATGCCTGCATCGGGCCGGAGTGCAACACGACGACCAACGCGCACTTCCGCGATATCGCCTCGGCCGCGCTGACGCGCCGGGCCCTGCTCGGCTTCGGCGCGGCCGGCGCAGTGGGCATCGCGCTCGCCGCGGCGTCGCCGAGCGGCTCGGCGTTCGCCGCTCCCGGTGGCGGGGCGTCCGGCGCGACGGGCGGGCTTCCGTTCGACGCGATCGACCCGGTGCCGATGCTCGTCGACGACGTGACGGTGCCGGCGGGCTACACGTGGCAGCCGATCATCCGCTGGGGCGACCCGCTCTTCTCGAGCGTGCCCGCCCTCGACTTCGAGCACCAGACGCCGGAGGCGCAGGCCGGCCAGTTCGGCTACAACTGCGACTACCTCGACATCCTGCAGGACCGCAGCGGCCGCACGGGCGTGCTCGTGAACAACCACGAGTACGTGAACCCCACCATCATGTTCGCCCCCTCGACCGACGCCGCCGTGCTCGACGAGCGCGCGGCGATCGCGAAGGCTGCGCACGGCTTCTCGGTCGTCGAGCTGCGCCGCTCGAAGCTCGGGCAGCCGTGGCGCTACCTCATCGACGGACGCCGCAACCGCCGCATCACCGCGGACACCGTGTTCGAGGTCACCGGTCCCGCCGCAGGCTGCGTCCTCCTGCAGACCGCGGACGACGCCGAGGGTCGCTGGGTGAAGGGCACGCTCGGCAACTGCGCGGGCGGCACGACGCCGTGGGGCACGGTGCTCTCCGGTGAGGAGAACTTCGACGGCTACTTCGTCTGGGCGGCCGACACCGCCGGGCAGAAGCGCTACCGGGCCACGCCGAGCACGAAGTCGACCTACACGTTCGAACGCATCGATCCGCGCTTCAACGCGAAGGACCCCGGATTCGTCAACGAGCCGAACCGGTTCGGCTGGATCGTCGAGATCGACCCCGAGGATCCGACCTCGACGCCGCGAAAGCACACGGCGATGGGCCGGTTCAAGCACGAGGGCGCGAACGTCATCATCGGCGAGGACGGTCGCGCGGTCGCCTACATGGGCGACGACCAGGCGAACGACTACATGTACAAGTTCGTCTCGAAG
Source organism: Agromyces sp. NPDC055658 (assembly GCF_053618155.1). Lineage (NCBI taxonomy): Bacteria > Bacillati > Actinomycetota > Actinomycetes > Micrococcales > Microbacteriaceae > Agromyces > Agromyces sp. NPDC055658. The sequence goes on from NZ_JBSHHD010000027.1 coordinate 20,597, forward strand.
CGCGTGTTCGACCCCTCGGGCTCGAAGGCCGCGCGGCGTCGCAACATGACCCTCCTCGAGGAGGGCGACCTCTACGTCGCGAAGTTCACCGGCGACTCGCCCGCGGCCGAGATCACCGGCACGGGTGCACTGCCGAGCGACGGCGCCTTCGACGGCTCCGGCGTGTGGATCCCGCTCACGCAGGACGGCGAGAGCGTCATCCCCGGCATGTCGACCGAGGAGGTGCTCGTCTACACGAGGCTCGCGGCCGACACCGTCGGAGCGACGAAGATGGACCGGCCCGAGGACGTGCAGCCCAACCCGCGCACCGGCAAGGTCTACGCGGCCCTCACGAACAACTCGGGCCGCACCCGCGCGCAGGTCGACGAGGCGAACCCGGTCTCGCTCGTCTCTCCGACCGGGTCGGTCACGGGCAACCGCCACGGTCACGTGCTCGAGCTCACCGAGACGGCAGGGCAGTCGGGCACCACGTTCGGCTGGACCATCCTGCTGCTCTGCGGCGACCCGTCGATCGACGGCGAACGGCCCTACTTCTCGGGGTTCCCCGCCGAGCTCGTCTCGCCGATCTCGTGCCCCGACAACATCGCGTTCGACTCGGTCGGCGACCTCTGGATCTCGACCGACGGCGCGCCGAGCAAGATCGGCTACAACGACGGGCTCTTCAAGGTGGGACTCGAGGGGGAGGAGCGCGGGCGCGTGCAGCAATTCCTCTCGGTGCCGCGCGACGCGGAGACGTGCGGGCCCGTCATCCACGATCGCGAAGGCATGGTGTTCGTCGCGGTCCAGCACCCGGGCGAGGAGGGCACGGTCGCCGAGCCGCATTCGTACTTCCCCGACTACGTGCCGACCCACCGCCGCGACTCCGGGCTGGTCGCGGCGCCGCGACCGTCGGTCATCCAGGTGTGGCGCGGCTGAGGGGGTTCGCCGCGTCATGGGGGGATGCCGCGTGGTCGGGGGGCCACGCGGCATCCGGTTCGTCAGCGGCGTCGGACGGGATGTCTCTGCGGCCGACCGCTGCGGGCGTGGCAGGCTGGCCTCGTGAGTGAGTTCGTCGCGTCGTCGCCCGATGCCCTGCCCGACTCCGTCGGCGAGGCGGTCGCCGCCCTCGTCGCCGAGATCGGCGCCGGGCGGAACCGAGCGCTCATCGAGCGCATCCTCGCGTCGGGGGCGCGGCTCGGGCTCGACGGCACCGACCGGCTCGACCTGAAGATCACCGCGGCGGCCCTCGAGGAGATGCGGCAGGCGTTCCGTTTGTTCGCGCCGTACACCGCCGTTCCCAAGGTCACCGTCTTCGGGTCGGCACGCATCGCCGCCGACGACCCGCTGTACCGCCAGGCGCAGGGCGTCGCCGCCTCGCTCGCCGATGACGGCTGGATGGTCGTCACCGGGGCAGGACCGGGCATCATGCAGGCGGCGGCCGAAGGCGCCGGTCCCGCGCTCGCGATCGGCGTGTCGATCCGACTGCCGTTCGAGGAGAAGCCGAGCGCCGCGATCGCCGTCGACGAGCGGCTCGTCACGATGAAGTACTTCTTCACCCGCAAGCTCATGCTCATGAAGGAGTCGCGCGGATTCGTCTGCCTGCCCGGCGGGTTCGGCACGCTCGACGAGACGTTCGAGCTCCTCACCCTGCAGCAGACCGGCAAGGCCGAACCCATGCCGATCGTGCTGCTCGACGCCGAGGGGGGCACCTACTGGACGAGCCTGCGGCGGTACGTCGAGACCGAGCTCGCACCGCTCGGCATGGTCTCGCCGGGCGACCTCGATCGCGTGCTGATCACCGACTCGGTGGATGAGGCGGTCGCCGAGATCACCGGCTTCTGGCGCAACTACGACTCGCTCCGCTGGGTCGGCGACCGCCTCGTGCTCCGGCTCAACGCCGAACCGAGCGATGCCGAGGTCGCCGAGCTCGACCGTCGCTTCGGGCGGCTGCTCACGAGCGGGCGCTTCGCCCGCACCGAGCCGCTCGCCCCGGAGCAGGCCGACCGCGACGCGCTCGACAAGCCGCGACTCGTGTTCGAGCTCGACCCGCACCGGGTCGGCGAGCTGCACGAGGTGATCCGGGCGATCAACGCGCTGCCCTCGGCGCCCGCCAGGGCGACCCCGCCGTCGGTGCCGGGGGACTGACCGCCGGGTTGCGGATGCCTCGAACGGACCCGTTCCGCGGGTGACGGCGGCTCGCGGCATCCGATAGGCTTGAATGTCCGCTCCGAGGGGAAGCGGCCTGAGAGCTGAATAGAGGAGGCCGGAGATGGATATCGACCTCAGCATGCTTCGCATGGTGGAGCGCGAGAAGGAGATCCCGTTCGAGGAACTGGTGCAGATCATCGAGCAGGCGATCCTGATGGCCTACCTCAAGCACCAGAACCCGAACCAGCACGGGCATTCGAACCCGAACGGCGCCCGCGCCGAGCTCGACCGCAAGTCGGGGCACGTCACGATCTACGTGCCCGAGCTCGACGACGAGGGCAACGTGATCGGCGAGGCCGACGACACTCCGAACGACTTCGGTCGCATCGCGGCGTTCGCCGCGAAGCAGGTCATCATGCAGCGCCTGCGCGACATCGCCGACGATGCGGTGCTCGGCGAGTTCCGCGGCCGTGAGGGCGACATCGTGGCGGGCATCATCCAGCAGGGGCCGAACCCGAAGATGGTGCACATCGACCTCGGGACGGTCGAGGCGATCCTGCCTCCCGAAGAGCAGGTTCCGGGCGAGGAGTACCCGCACGGCCAGCGCATCCGCGTGTACGTCACGAGCGTCGCGAAGGGGGCGAAGGGTCCGTCGATCACGGTCTCGCGCACGCACCCCGCGCTCGTGCGCAAGCTCTTCGCGCTCGAGGTGCCCGAGATCGCCTCGGGTGTCGTCGAGATCGTCTCTCTCGCACGGGAGGCCGGCCACCGCACCAAGATCGCGGTGCGTGCGAACCAGCCCGGTGTGAACGCGAAGGGCGCGGCGATCGGCGAACTCGGCCAGCGCGTGCGCGCCGTGACCGCCGAGCTCGGCGCCGAGAAGATCGACATCGTCGACTGGTCCGACGACCTCGCGACGTTCGTCGCCTCCGCCCTCTCGCCGGCGAAGGTGACGAGCGCCTACGTGATCGACGAGCAGACGCGCGCGGTGCGCGCCCTCGTGCCCGACTACCAGCTGTCGCTGGCGATCGGGAAAGAGGGGCAGAACGCCCGGCTCGCCGCGAAGCTCACGGGAGCGAAGATCGACATCCAGCCCGACTCGATCCTCGAGCAGGGCTGACCGCCGCGAGGCGGTTTCGACCCCGGTCGGTGGCCCCGTCGGCGGGGCATGAGCGCAGAGTGTAAGATGGAACCCGTCAGAACGTGCATCGGATGCCGTTCGCACGCCCCGCGATCCTCGCTTCTGAGGGTCGTTCTCCAGGAATCCCAGGTGGTCGCAGACGATGCGGCCGTGCTTCCGGGGAGAGGCGCGTGGTTGCATCCGACGCTCGAGTGCTACCGCCTCGCAGTCCGGCGTCGTGCTTTCGCGCGGGCGCTCCGCATCCGCGGCGAGGTGAGCACCACCAACGTAGAGAACAGGCTGAACGGCTAGTGATCACCAATGAGTGACAAGTAATGAGCGGCTCGAAATGAGTCCCGTCCGCCATTGATGGTCTGCCCCTGTCCGGGTGCAGGCCCGGAACAGGAGAGAAGTGGCTGCCAAACCACGCGTACACGAGATCGCATCCGAACTCGGTGTCGACAGCAAGATCGCCCTTGAGAAGCTCAAGGAGATGGGCGAGTACGTCAAGGGACCCTCGTCGTCCATCGAACCCCCCGTCGCACGTCGCCTGAAGGCGGCGCTCGAGGCCGACGGCGCCGCGAAGGGCGCCGCACCGGCGGCCCCGGCCGCGCCCGCCAAGGCCGGGGTGAAGCCCGGCCCCAAGCCGGGCCCCAAGCCCCCCGCGGCTCCGGCCCCCGAAGCTCCGGCTCCCGCCGCGCCCGCGCCGGCCGACGCGCCGCTGACGGTCGCCGAGCGCCAGGCCCAGGCCGAGGAGAAGGCGGCGCAGGCCGCCGCCGAGAAGGCCGCTGCCGAGCAGACGGCTGCCGAGAGCACGCCCGCCCCGGCGAAGTCCGGCGATGCGGTGAAGCCCGGCGGCGCCGCGAAGCCCGGCGGCGCGGCTCCCCGCCCCGCCCCGAAGCCCGGCGCCCCGCGCCCCGGCAACAACCCGTTCTCGAGCTCGCAGGGCATGGGCTCCCGCCCCGCCCAGCCGCGCCCGGGCAACAACCCGTTCTCGAGCTCGCAGGGCATGGGCCAGCGCCCGAGCCCCGGCAACATCCCGCGGCCCCAGGCGCCGCGGCCCGGTTCGCCGCGCATCGGCGCCCCGCGTCCCGCGGGCGGAGGCCGCCCAGGCGGGTTCCAGCGTCCCGGCGGTGCCGGAGCACGTCCCGGCGGTCCCGGCGGTGCCGGTGCCGGTGCGGGCGGCGGCTTCCAGCGGCCCGGCGGCGGCTTCGGCGGCCCGCGTCCCGCGGGTGGCGGCGGTCGCGGACGTGGTCCCGGCGGCGGCACGGCCGGTGCGTTCGGTCGTGGCGGCGGCAAGTCGAAGTCGCGCAAGTCGAAGCGGACGAAGCGGGCCGAGTTCGAGATGCGGGAGGCTCCGTCGCTCGGCGGCGTGAGCGTTCCCCGCGGCGACGGCAACACCGTCATCCGTCTGCGTCGAGGCTCCTCGATCTCCGACTTCGCCGACAAGATCGACGCGAACCCCGGTTCGCTCGTGACGGTGCTGTTCCACCTCGGTGAGATGGCGACCGCGACCGAGTCGCTCGACGAGGCCACCTTCGAGGTGCTCGGCGCCGAGCTCGGCTACAAGATCCAGGTCGTCTCGCCCGAGGACGAGGACCGCGAGCTCCTCGAGGGCTTCGACATCGACCTCGACCAGGAGCTCGAGGACGAGACCGACGAGGACCTCGCGCAGCGGCCCCCGGTCGTCACCGTCATGGGCCACGTCGACCACGGTAAGACCCGACTGCTCGACGCCATCCGCAACGCGAACGTCGTCGCGGGCGAGGCCGGCGGCATCACCCAGCACATCGGTGCGTACCAGGTGCACACCGAGCACGAGGGCATCGACCGTGCGATCACCTTCATCGACACCCCGGGTCACGAGGCGTTCACCGCCATGCGTGCCCGCGGTGCGCAGGTGACCGACATCGCGATCCTCGTGGTCGCCGCCGACGACGGCATCATGCCGCAGACGATCGAGGCGCTGAACCACGCCCAGTCGGCCAACGTGCCGATCGTGGTCGCGGTGAACAAGATCGACAAGCCCGACGCCAACCCGGCGAAGGTGCGCCAGCAGCTCACCGAGTTCGGCCTCGTGGCCGAGGAGTACGGCGGCGACGTCATGTTCGTCGACGTGTCGGCTCGCGAGGGCATCGGCATCCAGGAGCTGCTCGACGCGGTCCTGCTCACCGCCGACGCCGGCCTCGACCTGCGTGCGAACCCGAACAAGGCCGCGCGCGGTGTCGCGATCGAGGCGAAGCTCGACAAGGGGCGTGGCGCCGTGGCGACCGTGCTCATCCAGTCGGGCACGCTCAAGGTCGGCGACGCGATCGTGGCCGGTACGGCCTACGGCCGCGTGCGCGCCATGGCCGACGAGAACGGCGACCCCGTGACCGCCGCGACCCCGTCGCGTCCGGTGCAGGTGCAGGGCCTCTCGAGCGTTCCGCGCGCCGGCGACACGTTCCTCGTCACCGACGAGGACCGCACCGCCCGCCAGATCGCCGAGAAGCGCGAGGCCGCCGAGCGCAACGCGCAGCTCGCCAAGGCCCGCAAGCGCATCTCGCTGGAGGACTTCACGCGTGCACTCGAAGAGGGCAAGGTCGAGGCGCTCAACCTCATCATCAAGGGCGACGTGTCGGGTGCCGTCGAGGCGCTCGAGGAGTCGCTCATGAAGATCGAGGTCGACGACTCGGTGCAGCTGCGCATCCTCCACCGCGGTGTGGGCGCGATCACCGAGAGCGACATCGACCTGGCCACGATCGACAACGCGATCGTCATCGGGTTCAACGTGCGTCCCGACGTGAAGGCGCGCGAGCGCGCCGCCCGCGAGGGCGTCGACGTGCGCTTCTACTCGGTCATCTACAACGCGATCGACGACATCGAGAACTCGCTCAAGGGCATGCTCAAGCCCGAGTACGAGGAGGTCCAGTCGGGTGTCGCCGAGATCCGCGAGGTGTTCCGCTCCTCGAAGTTCGGCAACATCGCCGGTGTCATCGTGCGCAGCGGTACCATCACGCGCAACGCGAAGGCCCGTGTCATCCGCGACGGCGTCGTGGTCGGCGACAACCTCGCCATCGAGTCGCTCCGCCGGTTCAAGGACGACGTCACCGAGGTCCGTACGGACTTCGAGGCGGGCATCGGCCTCGGCAAGTACAACGACATCCAGGTCGGCGACGAGATCGAGACCATCGAGATGCGCGAGAAGCCTCGCGTGTGACCGAACGGCCCGGGGCGGCTCGCCGCCCCGGGCTTCGCTCGGAAGGAGCACTGACCACCATGGCTGATCCGGCACGTGCCAGGAAGATGGCCGACCGCATCAAGGAGATCGTCGCCCGGCGTCTCGACAAGGGCCTTCGCGACCCGCGTCTGGGCTTCGTGACGATCACCGACGTGCGCGTCACGGGCGACCTGCAGCACGCGAGCATCTTCTACACCGTGTACGGCACGGACGAGGAGCGTCGCGACTCCGCGCTCGCGCTCAAGGCGGCCACCGGGATGCTTCGCAGCGAGGTCGGCCGCAACATCACGGCGCGGCTCACCCCGTCGCTCGAGTTCATCGCCGATGCGATCCCCGAGAACGCCGAGCACATCGAGGAGCTGCTGCGCGAGGCGCGCACGCGCGACGAGGAGACGACCGCGCTCGCGGCGACCGCCGAGTATGCGGGCGAGGCCGACCCCTACGTCAAGCCGCGCGAGCTCGACGACGAGGCGGACGACGAGTTCGACGAGGCCGAGGCGCGCTGATCGCGGGCGGCTGCCGTCCGGTCAGCCGTGCCGTGGTCCGCGCACGCCGAGCAGTGCGCCCTGCACCTCGGCGACCCGGGCGCGCAGCGCCGCGATGAAGGCGAGCACCGTCGGCTGCCGCAACGCCTCGGGGCGGCAGACCAGCCAGTAGGGGAGCCGCTCCTCGATCTCATCGGGGAACAGCCGAACGAGATCGTCGTGCCGGTCGGCGAGGAACGCGGGCAGCAGGCCGAGGCCGGCGCCGGCGCGGGTCGCGTCGACCTGGACGTACACGTTCGTGCTCGAGACGGTGTCGACCATGCCCTGCGTCGGGCGGCGCGCCTCGTCGAGCGCGTCGACCTGCAGCATCGACTCGATGAAGTAGACGAGCGGGGCGCCCGCGAGCTCGCGCGGTGAGGCCGGGGTTCCGTTCGCCGCGAGGTAGTCGCGGCTCGCGTAGAGCCCGAGCACGTAGTCGGCGACGTGGATCGCCTCGGCCTTCTGCACGTGCGGCTTGCCGACGACGACCTCGAGGTCGATGCCGACGCGCTGCTGCGTCGCACGGCGCTGCGCCGCGACGATCTCGAGCGTGACTCCGGGATGCTCGCGGCGCACCGCCACGATCGCAGGCGACGCGATGAACCCGCTGAACCCGTCGGTCGCCGAGAGCCGCACGACGCCCGTGAGGGTCGTGCCGCCGGGTCGCAGGCCGTTCATCGCCTGCTCGACGGCCTCCGCCGATGCCACGGCGTGCTCGCCGAGCGGTGTGAGCACCCACCCCGAGGCGCTGCGCGCGAGCACGCGCCCGCCGAGGGCGTTCTCGAGCGCGTCGATCCGCCGAGCCACCGTCGTGTGGTTGAGGCCGAGCTCGGCGGCGGCGAGGGTGTAACGGCCGGCCCTGGCGACCGCGAGCAGCACGAGCAGGTCGTCGGGGCTCGGTGCTGGGCGCGGGTCGGAGGCGAGGGTCATCCCTGCATGCTCGCACACCCGACCGGTGCGTGCAGGCGGCGGTTCCGCGGTTCAGGCGTCGGGCAGCGCGAGGCCGCCGTCGACCTCGACGGCGAGGCCGTCGGCGACGAGTCCCGAGACGGCGCGGTCGAGCTGGCCGCGGTCGGCCCAGACGACCGACAGCTCGTCGCGCGTCACGGGACGGTGGGCGGCGCGGAGCTCGCGCATGACGAGGCCGCGCACCTGCCGGTCGGAGCCTTCGAATCTCGCCTGCCGGGGCTTGCGCGGCCCGACGTACGGCGGATGGCCGGCGGCGCGCCACGCGCATCGATCGCGAATGGGACACGCGCCGCACTGCGGCGCGCGCGCCGTGCAGACGGTCGCCCCGAGCTCCATGGCGGCCGCGTTGAACGCCCGCGCCGCGTCATCCGCCTCGGGAAGCAGTGCGGTCATCGCGGCGAGGTCGCGCACCGTCGACGGGGGAGCGGGCTCAGCCCGGCCGTCGACGGCGCGGGCGATCACGCGCCGGGTGTTCGTGTCGACGACGGGTACGCGAACGCCGAACGCGAACGCGGCGACCGCGCGTGCCGTGTACGGGCCGACGCCCTGCAGGGCGAGGAGCGCATCGACGTCACGCGGCACCTCGCCGCCGTGCCGCTCGACGATCTCGACCGCGGCCCGGTGCAGCCACAGCGCCCGGCGCGGGTAACCGAGGCGGTCCCACGCGCGCACCGCTTCGGACGCGGGCTCCGCGGCGAGGCTCGCCGGGGTCGGCCAGCGCTCGACCCACGCCGCCCAGCGCGGGACGACCCGGTCGACCTGGGTCTGCTGCAGCATGAACTCGCTGACCAGCACGGCCCAGGGCGAGACGTCGGCGGCGCGCCACGGCAGCGGACGGGCGGCGCCGTCGAACCACGCGACGACCACGTCGGCGATCGAGGAGGCATGCGCGCGAGGCATCCCTCCAGCCTAGGGCGACCCGGACGCCCCGCGGCTATGCTCGCTCGTATGCGCCTCGTCACCACGCCTCGGGTCGCGTTCCTCCGCGAGCTCGCCGCGGAGATCGCGCAGCGGTACGGCCGCGGCCGGATGATCGTCGCCGTCGACGGTCCCGTGCAGAGCGGCAAGACCGCCCTGGCGGACGATCTCGGAGCGGTGCTCGAAGAGGCGGGGCACGCGGTGTTCCGCGCGCGCATGGAGGGGTTCCATCGTTCCCGCGCCGCACAGGACGCGTTCGGCGACGACACCGCGGAGCGCTACTACCGGTACGGCTTCGACGAGTCGGCGCTGAAGCGCGTGCTCGTCGAGCCGTTCCGCATGGCCGGCTCGACCGCGTTCGTCACGCGCGTGCTCGACCCCGCTCGCGACGCATGGGTCGAGCCGAGGTGGATCACCGGCCCCGCCGACGCCATCCTCGTGCTCGACGGGCGCTTCGTGCTGCGCGAGCGGCTCGACGACCTCTGGGACTACCGCATCGTCGTCGACGGCGAGCCGGTCGATGCCGCCGACCGGCTCGCCTACGCCGATCGCGACCCGCGCGCCGCCGCCGACGCGCTCGTCGATCTCACCGAGCCCGAGCGGCCGATCAGGCGCTGATTCGCACCTCACGAAGGCCTTCTGCGATGTACCCCGATCGGAGTACCCCGTCTTCGGGGGACATCTGTGCCGATCTGTGCCCGAAACGGTAGCGCGTCCCCCTCTTTGAGGACATAATGAACTGATTGCCCAAGCCCCCGGCAGGCAGCGAAACCCGACGCAACACCCGAGCACCACCCGAATTACCCGAACATCCCGCAGAGATCGGCGCGACCACCCGTTCGCGCCGATCGTCGCTGCGCGATCGACCCGACCCCGCGCGTGCACCGCACGCCGCCCGTCGGGTCGATCGCCCAGCGACCGCGCCCTGACGCGCTCTCCGCTCGTTCGCTCCACCCGGTTTTCGCCGCCCCCGCTGGGCCGAACCCAGGAGATATCCCGAATGAGCAAGCTCGGCGTCGGTCTGACGCACGATGCCCACGGCGACGTCCGCATGCGGAAGCGCCCCACTCACAACCCGGTGCGGCGCCTCGCCGCGGCCGTGGCCGCGCTCGCGCTCGGCGCGGGCCTCGCGCTCGTCGGCGTCGCCGCCCCCGCGTCGGCGCACCACAACACGATCACGGCCGAGGCCGTGTGTTCGACGGACGGCACGACGGCCGACATCACGTGGACCGTCGCGAACTCCGAGGATCTCCAGGAGACGATCACGAAGTCGTCCGACGAGTCGATCGTCGCGACCGGGACGACGATCCCGGCGAGCGGCGAGGTCACGTTCGTGCAGCAGGGCGCCGCGCTCGGCGAGACGCACGAGCTGAAGCTGTCGGCGAAGTGGTCGAACAACCAGAAGGCGAACAACGCCGGCGCCATCACGCTCGACAGCGCGCTCTGCGGCGACGGGGGCGGCGAGGGCGAGATGAAGGTCTGCCCGAGCTACCTCCCGAACGGGACCGACAAGATCGACACGACCGGCGACCCGAAGACCGTGACGGTCACGGCGCCCGACGGCAAGCTCATCGACTACTACTGCGTGAAGGCCGGCTCCGTCAAGAACGGCAACGGTCCGCAGATCATCGACGTCGAACCGCCGGCGAAGACGGTGACGATCACCTACCCCGGCGGCAAGGCGATCAGCCACTACTCGGTGCACTACGTCGACGAGCCCGGGCAGCCGCAGATCGTCACGATCGAGGCGGCGCCGTCGCACATCGACCTGTGCGGCATCGGCAACGACACGTTCCAGCTCCCCTCCGACACGCAGGCGATCGACTGGTCCTTCATCGGATCGGTCGCATCCGGTGAGGTCACCGTGAGCGCCGCGGCGAAGCTCGGCTACATCTTCGCCGAAGGCGCGAAGACCTCGTGGACGTTCACGTTCACCGACGAGCCGTGCGAGGAGGAGCCCGAGGTCGTCACGATCGACGTCGTTCCCACGTCGGCCGACCTCTGCGGCACCGCGAACGACGGCTACACCCTGCCGAGCGACACCGACGCCATCGCCTGGTCCGAGTCGGGCTCGGTCGCCGAGGGCGAGGTCGTGGTCACTGCGACCGCCAAGGACGGCTACCGATTCGCCGACGACGCGACGACCTCCTGGACGTTCGCCTTCACGGACGAGCCGTGCGAAGAGGAGCCCGAGGTCGGCGTCATCGAGGTCGTCCCGACCATGGTCGACCTCTGCGGCACCGCGAACGACGGCTACACGGTTCCGAGCGACACCGACGACTACAGCTGGTCGACGACCGGTTCTGTGGCCGAGGGCAAGGTCGTCGTGACCGCGACCCCGGCCGAGGGCTACGTCTTCGAAGAGGGTTCGCAGAGCGAATGGACGTTCGTCTTCACGAACGAGCCGTGCGCCGAGCAGCCCGAGGTCGTCACGATCGAGATCGGGCCGCGGTCCGTGGACGCGTGCGGCACGGCGAACGACGGCCACTACCTCCCCGAAGACACCGACGCCATCACCTGGAACGTGACCTCGGTCGAGCCCGGCGTGGTGACCGTCACCGCGACCGCCAACCCCGGCTACGTCTTCGCCGAGGGCGTGCAGACGAGCTGGACGTTCACCTACACCGACGAGCCCTGCCGCGCCACGCTCGAGGGCTCGGTCGCGACGGGGGTCTGCGAGGCGAACGCGCCGTGGATCTTCTTCACCGTGCAGCTCGACGACCCCGACGGCACCGTGCAGAACCGTGCCGTGCAGCTGGTGCTGAGCGACGGAACGAACACCGAGACGCTCGAACTGGGCGAACTCGATGAGGACGGCACCCTCGAGGGCCGCACGCTGTGGCCGGGCGCCTCGGTCGACGACGAGGGCAACGCCGACGGCTGGCCCGGCTGGGAGCAGCTCGAGGACGGGACGTGGGCCGAGACCGACGGCAACTTCGCCTGGACCCGCGACCTCACGAGCGCCACGCTCGTCGTGAACCCCGAACTCTCGGTCGCGCTCAGCTACCCGCCGGCGACGCCGGACTGCGTGGCCGCTCCGCCGGTGCCCGAGACCCCGGGCGAGCCCGGTGGCGAGGGCGAGGCGCCGTCGACCCCGACCGCGTCCGGTGGCTCCGACCTCGCCGAGACCGGCTTCGCCGGCACCTCGATCGCGATCGTCGCGGGAGTGATCGTGCTCGCGGGCGCCGCCTTCGTGGTCGTCGCACGCCTGCGCCGCAAGAAGGCCTGAGGCCCGAGCGGCGCTGATCAGGCGCACTGAAGGAGGGGGTCCGGTTCGCCGGGCCCCCTTCGTCGTCGCTCGGACCGGGCGGGCTGCCTCGGGCGGCAGGCGCCCGAGGCATCCGCGTCAGACGGGCACTGCCGCGAGCACGCGCTCGTCGGGAAGGGGAGCGCCCGCCGCCTCGACCTCGTGCACGAGTGCCGTGAGCGCTCGACTCACGGGCGCGTCGCGGCCGACGGCGGCCGCCTCGCGCACGACGGCGCCGTTGAGGAAGTCGATCTCCGTCGGCTGCCCGCGACGTACGCTCTGCTGGGTGGAGCCGAGGTTCGGCACCGAACCCATGCGCACGCGCATGAGCCACGGCAGCACCTGCCCGAGTGCGAGCGGCAGCCGGGCGAAGAGCCGCAGCCGCCGGTCGCCCAACCCTTGGAGTGAACCGAACCGCACGCCGCGTGCGATGCCGACGCGCACCGTCTCCCGCATCGACGCGGCGACCACCCGGCGCAGCCTGCGATCGTCGATGACCGCCTGCACGCTGCGGCCGACGATGGCGGGCACCGCGTTGACCATGTTCACGACGAGCTTCGTCCACTGGGCGCCTCGGAATCCGGCGATCGCGACGACCGGCACGGCGTCGGAGAGGATGCGCGCCAGGCGAACCGACTCGGCGTCGGGTTCTCCGTCGCCGCGGCCGAGGTAGCTCGTCGCCGGCGTCGTCACCCGCACGACCCCCGGCTCGGTGTAGTTCGCCGCGATGATCGAGAGCAGGCCGACGCACATCGACGCCGGGAGCAGGCGCTCCGCCGTCGCGACGCCGTCGAGGCCGTTCTGCACGACGACGACGGGGACGCCGTCGACGAGCGCCGCATTGGCCTCGATGGCCGCGGCCGCGTCCTGCGCCTTCGTGCAGACGAGCACCAGATCCGGGCGCACCGACAGCGTCTCGGCGGCCGCGACGCGCACGTGCGCATCACCGTATCCGCCGCTCAGCCGGATCCCGTGCTCCCGGATCGCCGCGAGCCCCGCGCCCCGCGCGGTGACCTCGACGTCGTGTCCCGCCCTGGCGAGCAGCGCCGCGAACGTCCCGCCGAGCGCGCCCGCGCCGATGATGCCGATCTTCACGGCATCCAGCGTAGGGCCGCGGACCTCGTCGGCCCGCCGGGCGGCGCGGCCGCCCCGTCGGCCGCGGCCGTCCCGGCTGTTAGCCTTTAGGGCGTGAACAGCGGCATCCTCCTCGTCGACAAGCCGCAGGGAATCACCAGCCACGACGTGGTCGCCCGCATGCGCCGGCTCGCCGGCACCCGCAAGATCGGGCACGCGGGCACGCTCGACCCCATGGCGACCGGCCTGCTCGTGCTCGGCGTCGACAGTGCCACCCGGCTGCTGCACTACCTCGTGGGCCTCGACAAGGAGTACTTCGCGACGGTGCGCCTCGGCTTCGGCACGACGACCGACGACGCCGAGGGCGACCCGCTGCCGCGAACGCCGGAGGGCGATGCCGTCGTCGCGGCGCTCTCCGAGGCCGGCGACGGCGGCGCCGAGGAGATCCGCACCGCCATGCACGCCTTCACGGGCGAGATCGACCAGGTGCCGAGCTCCGTGAGCGCCGTCAAGATCGACGGCAAGCGCGCCTACCAGCGGGTGCGCGACGGCGAGACGGTCGAGATCACGCCCCGCCGGGTGACGGTGTCGGCCTACGACCTGCTCGCGGCCCGGCCCGCGGGCGACGGATGCCTCGACCTCGACGTGCGCGTCGAATGCTCCTCCGGGACCTACGTGCGGGCGCTCGCCCGCGACCTGGGCGCTGTGCTCGGCACTGCGGCCCACCTCACCGCGCTGCGACGCAGCCGCATCGGCCGATTCGCGGTGGACGAAGCCGGAACGCTCGAGGGATTCGACGTCGCGGAACGGCTCATCGCCCCCGCCGACGCGGCCCGGCGCGCCCTCCCGGTCCTCGACATCACCGACGGCGAGGCCGTCGACCTCGGCCACGGCAAGCGCATCGCCGCGGGGGCCACTGCCGCCGAGTCATCCGAAGCCGTCGCCGCGATCGCGCCGGGCGACCGCCTCGTCGCGATCGTCGAGCGCCGCGGCGCGCAGTGGAAGGTCGTCACCGGATTCCCGCAGGAGCAGAGCGCATGATCGACTGGTTCACCTGGCTGCAGCTCGCGGTCGCCGTCGCAGCCGGCCTGCTGTGCCTCGCGCTCGGCCTCGCCGGACGCAAGCCCAGCGACCTCAGCCTGGGATCGGTCGCGGTCGTCGAGGTGCTGCTCGTGGCGCAGGTCGTGATCGCGATCGTCGCGCCGCTCGTCGGCAACGCACCGACCGGGAGCGCCCTCGAGTTCTGGGTGTACCTCGTTGCGGCCGCACTCGTGCCGCCCGCCGCCGCCTTCTGGGCACTGCTGGAACCGAACCGGTGGTCGACGGTCGTGCTCGGCGTGGCGGCGCTCGCGGTCGCCGTGATGGTCTATCGCATGTACCAGATCTGGACCGTGCAGGGCATCTGAGGTCCTGTGCTTCTGAGAGAATCGAACGTCATGGAACGACTGCAGAGCGCCCCCTCCCCGACCGGACCGGCCGGCACCCGCACCCGCATGAGCGGCGTCGGTCGCGTGCTCGTCGCCGTCTACGGGGTGCTCGCCCTCGCGGCGCTCGGCCGGTCGTTCGTGCAGATCGTGTCCAAGTTCGACGAGGCCCCGCTCGCGTACGCGCTCTCGGCGCTGGCGGCGGCCGTCTACGTGGTCGCGACCATCGCGCTCGTGCGGCCGGGGCGGGCCTGGTACCGCGTCGCCTGGGTGACGCTCACCTTCGAGCTCACCGGCGTGCTCGTCGTCGGCGCGCTGAGCATCATCGATCCGGCCCTCTTCCCGCACGACACCGTGTGGTCGTGGTTCGGGCGCGGGTACCTGTTCATCCCGCTCGTGCTGCCCGTGCTCGGCATGTGGTGGCTCGCGAAGCACCGGCCGGTCGAGGCGGGCGCCGCGTGAAGACCTTCAAGGGACTCGATGCGGTGCCGCACGGCTTCGGGCCGACGGCGGTCACGATCGGCAAGTTCGACGGCGTGCACCGCGGCCACCGCGAGATCATCGCGCGGCTGCGCACGATCGCCGAAGCGCAGGACCTGGCGACGGCGGTCGTCACCTTCGACCGCAACCCGCTCGCGCTCCTCGCGCCCGACAAGTGCCCCGAGTCGCTCGTGAGCAACCGGCAGAAGCTCGAGCTGCTCGCGACGACGGGCCTCGACGCCACCGTGCTGCTGCCGTTCGATCGTGCGCTGGCGTCGGTGCCGGCGACGGAGTTCGTCGAGCGGGTGCTCGTCGACACCCTGCACGCGAAGGCCGTGCTGGTCGGCCGCGACTTCCGCTACGGCGCCCGCGGCGCGGGCGACGTGGCGCTCCTCGCCGACCTCGGCGCGACGTTCGGGTTCACGGTCGAGGTCGTCGACGACGTCGCCCCCGACGGAGAACGTCGCGTCTCGTCGAGCTGGGTGCGCGAGCTCCTCGCCGAGGGCGACGTGCGCCGCGCGACCGAGCTCCTCGGCCACACGCCGACCGTCTCGGGCATCGTCGTGCACGGCGCCGCCCGCGGGCGCGAGCTCGGGTTCCCGACCGCGAACCTGACGCCCGAGTCGGAGGGGCTCATCCCGGCCGACGGCGTATACGCGGGCTGGCTCACCGACGCCGGCACGCGCTATCCGGCGGCGATCTCGGTCGGTGACAACCCGACCTTCGAGGGCGTGCCGAAGAAGCAGGTCGAGGCGTACGTGCTCGACCGCGAGCTCGACCTCTACGACCACGTCGTCGACGTCGAGTTCGTCGAGCGGATCCGTGGGATGGTCGCGTTCACGACCATCCCGGCGCTGATCGACACCATCCGCGACGACGTCGAGCGCACGCGCGGCATCCTCGGCCTGTGACCGGTGCCGCACGGCCGCTCTGGGCGGGACGCGCCCTCGCCCTGATCGGCATCGCGCTCGTCGCGTTCAACCTGCGCACCGGCGTCGCGTCGCTCTCGCCGATCATCGTACGGGTCGAGCACGAGATCGCGTTGGCGCCCGTCGTCGTGGGCCTGCTCGGCATGCTGCCGCCGCTCTGCTTCGCCGTGTTCGGCATCGCGACGCCCCCGCTCGCGAAGCGCTTCGGGCTCGAGCCGCTGCTCGTCGGCGCGCTCATCGCCCTCACGGCGGGTCTCGCCTGGCGCGGTCTCGCCGACTCGGCGCTCGCCCTCGTCGCGGCCGGAGCCGTGATCTTCGCCACGACCGGAATCGGCAACGTGCTGCTTCCGCCGCTCGTGAAGCGGTACTTCCCCGATCGCATCGGACTCGTGACGACGATCTACGTGACGGCGATGTCGATCAGCACGTTCGTTCCGCCCCTCGTCGCGGTGCCGGTCGCGGATGCGGCGGGCTGGCGCGTCTCGATCGGCGCCTGGGCCCTCGTGGCGGTCGTCTCGGTCGTGCCCTGGATCGCGCTGCTCGTGCACCCGAAGCGGGACGCCCGCGACGCGCTCCCGGAGGAGCCGGCCGCGGGCGGTCTCGGGCGCGTCGTGCGTTCCCCCGTCGCGTGGGCGCTCGCCGTCATCTTCATCGTGAGCTCGTTCAACGCCTACTCGGCATTCGCCTGGCTGCCCCGGGTGCTCGTCGACATCGCGGGTGTGACGCCGGCGCAGGCCGGCGCCCTGCTGTCGCTGTACGCGGCGATGGGGCTGCCGGCGGGCATCGTCGTGCCGATCGTCGCGGCCCGGTACGGCCGGGTCCGCCTGCTCGTCGCGGTGTCGATGGCGGCCTTCGTGCTCGGCTACCTCGGGCTGCTGCTCGCGCCCGAGACGGCCACCTGGCTCTGGGTGGCGCTCGCGGGGATCGGTCCGCTGATGTTCCCGCTCGCACTCGTGCTCATCAACCTGCGTTCGCGCACCCACGCCGGCGCGGTCGCGCTGTCGGGCTTCGTGCAGTCGATCGGGTATCTCGTGGCCGCCGCGGGGCCGCTGCTGGTCGGCTTCGTGCACGCGACGACGGGCGACTGGACGGTGCCGATCATCCTGCTGCTCCTGTCGATCGTGCCCGGTGCGATCGCGGGCGTCGTCGCCGCGAAGCCGCGCTACGTCGAGGACACCGGCCCGCGCTGACCGCCCGCACGGCGGCCGAGCGGCGCCGGCGGTCGGGAACCCCCCTCACGCTCCTGCGGTGCCACGCGCCGACGGCAGCTGAACCCGTGCCCGGGAGACGGCGTCCGGGGGCGCGTCGGGCATGCTCGACGCGCCGCGAACCGGTGCGGCGTCAGACGACGAGGTCGGGACGGTGCACGAGCGCGGCCGCGCCGATGAGCGGGCCCTCGTCGGAGAGGCCCGAGGGCACGATGTCGACCCTGGTCGCGAAGCTGAACGCGGTGCGCTCGGCGACGGCGGCGCGGGCATGGTCGAACAGCACGGGGGACACCCGGGAGAAGCCGCCGCCGATCGCGACGAGATCGAGGTCGAGCAGGTTCGTCGCCGAGGCGATCGCCTGGCCGATCGCTCGGCCCGAGCGTTCGACGGCGGCGATGGCGACCGCATCGCCAGCCGCGTGGGCGCGGGCGAGATCTTCGCCCGTGGTGCCCTGGAAGCCCTGCGAGCGCGCCCAGGACACGGTTCGCGGACCGGATGCGACGGCCTCGAGGCAGCCGCGGCCGCCGCACGCGCACCGGTCGTCGAAGCCGCCGACCTCGATGTGGCCGATGTGGCCGCCGTTGCCGGTCGGGCTCGCGACGGCGCGACCGCCGATCACGATGCCGCCGCCGACTCCGGTCGAGACGACCATTCCGAGCAGGTTCTCGGCCTGCTGGCCCGCGCCGACCCAGTGCTCGGCGAGGGCGATGCACAGCCCGTCGATGCGGAGGGTGACGGGAACGCCCGGCACCGCCTCGACGAGCAGGTCGCGCAGCGGGTGCCCGCGCCAGGCCGGCACGTTCAGCGGCGACACGCGACCGGTCGCCACATCGATGGGCCCGGCCGACCCTGCGCCGACGCCGACGAGCCCGGCATCGCCCGGCAGGGAGGCGAGGGCGTCCGCCACGACCGCGCGCACGGCGTCGTCGAGTTCGGCCGCTGCGGCGGTCGGGCCGGTGGGGCGGCGGTGGCGGGAGCCGGGCAGGAGGCGGCCGGTCTCGTCGACGAGGGCGGCTTCGACCTTGGTGCCGCCGAAGTCCACGGCGAGCGCGAGGGGCGTGGGCATTGCACCAGCATAGGCGCGCAGCATCCGTGCCCGGAATGCTCATATGAGCAGGAAGGCCCGCGAGTGTTGCCGCTGAGCACCGCGCTGCCTACGCTGGGAGGGAGGCGGACGGAGGCGCATGGACGAGATCGACGAACTCCTCTCGATCAGGGCGGCCGAGCTCTACTACGAGGAGAACAAGACGCAGGACGAGATCGGGCAGGCACTGAACCTCACCCGGTGGAAGGTCGGTCGACTTCTCGCGCAGGCGAAGCACCGGGGGTTCATCCGCATCGAGATCGTGCACCCGCGCGCGAGGCGTCTCCCGATCGAGCGACGCCTGCGCGACGAGCGCGGCCTCGACGACGCGATCGTCGTGTCGTCAGCCGGCGTCGCATCGATCGAAGAACTGCAGGCCCGCACGGCCCAGGCGGCCGCCGACTACCTCACCGCGCTCCGGCCCGTTCCGCGCACCCTCGGCGTGAGCTGGGGGCGCACCCTGTTCGAGATCTCGCAGCACCTGCGCAACGGCTGGGCCACCGGCGTGAACGTCGTGCAGATCAACGGCGGTGTGAGCCTCAACCGTCGCGCGGGCACCGCCGCGGCGACGGCGGTCTCGATCGCGCAGAAGGGCGGCGGCCAGGCGACGCTCCTGCCGAGCCCCGCGATCCTCGAGCGGCTCGAGACGAAAGAGGCGATCGAGTCCGACCGCGTCGTCGCCGGAGTGATCGAGCTCGCCAGGTCGGCCGACGCGTACCTCTTCAGCGCCGGCGCGGCCGACCACAACTCCGTGCACGTCGAGAGCGGCTACCTGTCGCCGACCGACGTCGACCTGCTCGTCGCCAAGGGTGCGGTGGGCGACGTCGTGGGGCGCTACATCGACTCCGACGGCAACATCGTCGACCCGGCGCTCGACGCGCGCACGGTCGGGCTCACGCTCGACGAACTCCGCGCCGCACGGCTCGCGATCGCGGTGGTGGCCGGCCCGGCCAAGCACGCCGTGGCCGACGCCGTCGTGCGCAGCGGCCTCTGCTCGGTGCTCGTCACCGACGAGGCGACCGCACTCCATCTCCTCGACGGCTGACGCCGTCCACCCATGAACGAAAGCCAGGTCACCCCCATGTCAGCTCCGGTCAACCCCGGCACCGCGCTCGTCACCGCGCGCGAGCGAGCGCTCGCCGTGCTCGGCGGCGAGCCCGACGACCAGACCCTGGGCCGCTACCTCCACGGCATCCCCGGGGTCGACGCGGTCGGGCTCGAGCAGCGCGCCGCCGCCCTCGGCACCCGGTCGATCAAGACGACCTCGAAGCGCTGGGCGCTCGACAAGATCATCTCGCTCATCGACCTCACGACGCTCGAGGGCGCCGACACCCCGGGCAAGGTGCGCTCGCTCGTCGCGAAGGCGATGAACCCCGACCCGGCCGACCCCACGGTGCCGCGCGTCGCCGCGGTGTGCGTGTACGGCGACATGGTGCCGTTCGCGATCGAGGCCCTCGGCGCCGCGCACGGCGACCCCGACGACGGGCTCATCTCGGTCGCCGCGGTCGCGACCGCCTTCCCGTCGGGCCGCTCGTCGCTCGAGATCAAGCTCGCCGACACCGCCGAGGCGGTCGCCGCGGGCGCCGACGAGATCGACATGGTGATCGACCGCGGCGCCTTCCTCGCCGGCCGATACGGCGAGGTCTTCGACCAGATCGCGGCCGTGAAGGAGGCCTGCCGTCGCCCCGACGGCACGAGCGCGAGCCTCAAGGTGATCCTCGAGACGGGTGAGCTCGTGACGTACGACAACGTGCGTCGCGCGTCGTGGCTCGCGATCCTCGCGGGCGGCGACTTCATCAAGACCTCGACCGGCAAGGTGGCCCCGGCGGCGACGCTGCCGGTGACGCTGCTCATGCTCGAGGTCGTGCGCGACTGGCACCGCCTCACCGGCCACCGCGTCGGCGTGAAGCCGGCGGGCGGCATCCGCTCCTCGAAGGACGCGATCAAGTACCTCGTCACGGTCGCCGAGACCGTCGGCGAGGAGTGGCTCGTGCCGCACCTGTTCCGCTTCGGCGCCTCGAGCCTCCTCAACGACGTGCTGCTGCAGCGGCAGAAGATGACCTCCGGGCACTACTCGGGCGCCGACTACGTGACGATCGACTGACTGGACT
The DNA here is from genome assembly GCF_053618155.1 of Agromyces sp. NPDC055658. NCBI lineage: Bacteria > Bacillati > Actinomycetota > Actinomycetes > Micrococcales > Microbacteriaceae > Agromyces > Agromyces sp. NPDC055658. The sequence continues at coordinate 41,032 of NZ_JBSHHD010000027.1, forward strand.
GAACATGAGCTTCCTCGACTACGCGCCGGCCCCCGAGTCGCGCGCGATCCTGTCCCTCCGCGACAGCTACGGCCTCTTCATCGACGGCGAGTTCGTCGACGGCCGCGGTACTCCCTTCCAGACCATCTCGCCCTCGAGCGAAGAACGCATCGCCATGATCGCGAACGCGAACGAGGCCGACATCGACGACGCGGTCGCCGCGGCCCGTCGCGCCTACGACCGGGTCTGGTCGAAGATGAGCGGCCGCGACCGCGGCAAGTACCTCTTCCGCATCGCGCGCCTCGTTCAGGAGCGAGCCCGCGAGCTGGCCGTCGCCGAGTCGCTCGACAACGGCAAGCCCATCAAGGAGTCGCGCGACGTCGACGTGCCGCTCGTCGCCGCCTGGTTCTTCTACTACGCGGGCTGGGCCGACAAGCTCGACCACGCCGGTCTCGGCGCCGATCCGCGTTCGCTGGGCGTCGCCGCGCAGGTGATCCCGTGGAACTTCCCGCTGCTCATGCTCGCGTGGAAGATCGCGCCGGCGCTCGCCGCCGGCAACACGGTCGTGCTGAAGCCGGCCGAGACGACGCCGCTCACGGCGCTCATCTTCGCGGAGATCCTGCAGCAGGCCGACCTGCCCGCGGGCGTCGTGAACATCGTCACGGGCGCGGGCGACACGGGCGCGGCGCTCGTCGCCCACGAGGGCGTCGACAAGGTCGCCTTCACGGGGTCGACCGCAGTCGGCCGCGCCATCGCGAAGCAGATCGCCGGCACCGACAAGCGCGCGACCCTCGAGCTCGGCGGCAAGGCCGCGAACATCGTCTTCGACGACGCGCCGATCGACCAGGCGATCGAGGGCATCGTCAACGGCATCTTCTTCAACCAGGGCCACGTCTGCTGCGCCGGCAGCCGCCTGCTCGTGCAGGAGAACATCCACGACGAGGTCGTGGAGCGGCTGAAGACCCGCCTCTCGACGCTGCGCCTCGGCGACCCGCTCGACAAGAACACCGACATCGGCGCCATCAACTCGCGCGAGCAGCTCGACCGCATCCGCGCGCTGAGCGACGCGGGCGTCGAGGAGGGCGCCGAGCGCTGGAGCGTTCCGTGCGAGATCCCCGAGAACGGGTTCTGGTACGCGCCGACCATCTTCACGAACGTGCAGACCTCGAGCCGCATCGCGCGAGAGGAGATCTTCGGTCCGGTGCTCTCGGTGCTGACCTTCCGCACGCCGCAGGAGGCGATCGCGAAGGCCAACAACACGCCGTACGGCCTGTCGGCGGGCATCTGGACCGACAAGGGCAGTCGCATCCTCGCGGTCGCCGACCAGTTGCGCGCGGGCGTGATCTGGGCGAACACGTTCAACCGCTTCGACCCGAGCTCGCCCTTCGGCGGCTACAAGGAGTCGGGCTACGGTCGCGAGGGCGGCCGGCACGGCCTCGCCGCCTACCTGTCGCCCGCCCCGATCGGCCGTTCGGCCGCGCAGGTCACGGCCGGCCGGTCGGGCGCGCAGCGCCGCATCGAGGGCGCGGATGCCTCGGCCGAGGCATCCGCGTCGAAGCCGAAGCCGCGCGCTCGACGAGCGGGCGCCGCGAAGAAGGGAGCCGCGAAGTGAGCCGCCTCGCCGTGCCGAAGACGTACAAGCTCTACATCGGCGGCGCGTTCCCGCGCAGCGAGTCGGGGCGCACCTACGAGGTGGTCGCGGCCGACGGCCGCTTCCTCGCGAATGCCGCGAAGGCGTCGCGGAAGGACGCGCGCGACGCGGTCGTCGCCGCACGCGGCGCCGTCGCCGGCTGGGCGGGCGCGACCGCGTACAACCGCGGCCAGGTGCTGTACCGCATCGCCGAGGTGCTCGAGGGCCGTCGCGCCCAGTTCGCCGCCGAGATCGAGGAGGCCGAGGGCGTCTCCCGCGCCGTCGCCGCCGCGCAGGTCGACGAGGCGATCGACCGCTGGGTCTGGTACGCCGGCTGGGCCGACAAGTTCGCCCAGGTCGCGGGCAACGCGAACCCGGTCGCGGGCCCGTACTTCAACATCTCGGTGCCCGAGCCGAGCGGTGTCATCGCGATCATCGCACCGCAGGACTCGTCGCTCGTCGGCTTCGTCTCGGCGCTCGCGCCGGCGCTGGTGGCGGGCAACTCCGTCGTGATCGTGGCGAGCGAGCGCTTCCCGCTGTCGTCGATCAGCCTCGCCGAGGTGCTCGCCACGAGCGACGTGCCGAAGGGCGTCGTGAACGTGCTCACCGGCTCGCCCGCCGAGATCGCGCCATGGCTCGCGAGCCACGCCGACGTCAACGCGATCGACCTCGTCGGCGCGGGCGGGCTCGACTGGGTCTCGCTCGAGATCGACGCGGCCGACACGCTCAAGCGCGTGCTGCGTCCCGAGAACGGGCCGGATGCCGCGGCTCCCGCCCTCGGCCGCATCACGGCATTCACCGAGACGAAGACCGTCTGGCACACGAAGAGCCTGCGCTAGGCGGCGCGCGATGTCGGGCCGGCGAGGCGCGTCGGACGAGCGGGGTCGACTCGTCTCCGACCCGTTCGAGTACCGCGTCGCGAAGGACGGCGCGGTCCTCGTGTCGCGCGGCGGCCGCGTCGTCGTGACGGTCGGCGGCTCGACCGCGGCCCGGCTCACGGCCGGGCTCGAGCGAGCCGAGGCCGCAGGCGACGACATCGCGGCGCAGCACCTGCTCGCCCGGGTCACCGGCAACTACCGCCGAGGCAACGAGCGGCGGTGACGGGTGCGCCGCGGTCGCGCTCGGCGGCCGCCGCCGATCTCCCGCGCACGAGCGCGTCGATGCAGGCGACCGTGCCGGCGGAGGGGTGAGTCCGCTCGCCGACCGGCCCGTTGCGCGGTGGTGCGCGTGCGGCCGCGGCATGCGCGCGGCACGAGGCATCCTCGGCCGAATCGCATGGTAACGAAACGGTAACGGTGGTGCTAAAGTTTCCTGCACCGGTCGCCCGACGAAGCGTGATCGGTGGAAAGGCCCGAACCCGTGACGCACGCCTCGCGTGCGGTCGCCCCGACGACCGCACGTCGGCGGCCGAGTGCCGCCGCACCCGCGACCCCGACCCGATTCCGATTCATCGCCGCCCTCGCCCACCCGCCCCGACGTACGCTCCGCGCCGTCCTCGCGGCGGTCGCCGTGGCGGTCATGGCGACGGTGCTGTTCATCGCCCAGTCGCCGCCCGTCGTCTACGCGATCGACGTGTTCGGCGCGCTCCGCCAGCCCGGCGAGCCGGCGTTCACCGTCGGGCATCGCGGTGATCGGGCGACCGCGCCCGAGAACACGATGCCCTCGCTCGAGCTCGCGATGGACGAACTCGAATTCGTCGAGACCGATGTGCAGCTCAGCCGAGACGGCGTGCCGGTGCTCTTCCACGACACGACCCTCGAGCGCATCACCGGCGACCGTCGCAGCGTCGGCGATCTCGACCTCGACGAGCTCGAACGCCTCGACGTCGGCGGTTGGTACGCGCCCGAGTACGCCGGCGCGAAGATCCCGACCCTCGATGCGTTCCTCGCGGAGCTCGCCTCGCGCGACCAGGCCCGGGCGCTCGTCGAACTCAAGGCCGACTGGAGGCCCGACGAGGTGCGGCTCGTGACCGACCTCGTCGAGCGTCACGGCCTGCGCGGCCGGGTCGTGTTCCAGAGCTTCAGCATCGAGACGCTGACCTCGCTCCAGGCCGCAGCGCCAACGCTGCCGCGCATCATGCTCATCCGCGAGCTGCCGGCGAACCCGGTGCCGCTCGCCGAGCACCTCGGGCTCATCGGGTTCGCCACGACCGTCGACTCCGTCACGGCCGTGCCGGGGGCGCTCGAGCGTGCGCACGAGGCCGGGATCGCCGTGCTCTGCTACACGCTCAACAAGCTCGAGCACTGGGAGGCGGTGAATGCGCTCGGGGTCGACGGCATCATCACCGATGAGCCGAGCGAGCTCGACGCCTGGCTCGCCGAGACCGCGCCCGGCACCTGAGGTCGAGTCGGGCCGGTGGCGCTCGGCGGCAGCGCTCGCACCCGCGGCGGGATCGCGGTGCGAGCGTTCAGCCGCGGTTGGAGAGCTCGAAGATGCGCACGAGCTCGGCGACCGCCGCCTCGCGCTCGTCGCCGCCCGCCTCGTACTGGTGGGTGACGTGCGTGCGCAGGTGGTTCTCGACCAGCAGCTTGTTGAGGGACCCGAGCGACTTCTGCACGGCGAGCGACAGGGTGATGATGTCGACGCAGTAGTCGTCGTTCTCGATCATCTTCTCGATGCCGCGCAGCTGGCCCTCGATGATCTTCGTGCGGTGCAGGGCGCGCTTCTTGATGTCCTCGATCACCATCTCAGGATAGCGCGTTTGCACCCGATACCCCTAGGGGGTATATTCGAGCCCATGACCACGCTCGACGACTCCCAGGTGCGCACGATCGACCTCGACATCGAGGGTATGACCTGTGCGAGCTGCGTGGGGCGCGTCGAGAAGCGCCTCGGCCGGCTCGACGGCGTCGAGGCCGCCGTCAACCTCGCGACCGAGCGGGCACGCGTGCGATTCCCGTCGACGACCTCGATCGACGCGCTCGTCGACGCGGTTCGACAGGCGGGCTATACGGCGACCCCGGTCGAGCGCGATGCGGGGCGGGATGCCGCGGCGCCGGCGCGGACGGGGGAGTCGCCGATCGCGGCCGAAGGGCCCCGCACGTCCACCGCGACGCGCTCGCCCCGAACGGCGGAGGCGCCGGCGCGCGGCGCCGGCGCCGAGACATCCATCGCGGACGACCCGCTGCGCACCCGGCTGATCGTCTCTGCGGTGCTCACGGTGCCGGTCGTCGCGATCGCGATGATCCCGGCGCTGCAGTTCACCTACTGGCAGTGGCTGTCGCTCGCGCTCGCCGCACCGGTCGTCGTGTGGGGCGGCTGGCCGTTCCACCGCGCCGCCTGGGTGAACCTGCGGCACGGCTCGCTCACGATGGACACCCTGGTCTCGCTCGGCACGCTCACGGCGTTCGCCTGGTCGCTGTGGGCGCTCTTCCTCGGGCACGCCGGCATGCCCGGCATGACGCACGAGTGGACCTTCGGCGTGCGGGGCACGCCCGGCGGCGACGTGTACCTCGAGGTCGCGGCGGGCGTGATCACGATCATCCTGCTCGGGCGGTACATCGAGGCGCGCTCGAAGCGCCGCGCCGGCCGCGCGCTGCGCACCCTGCTCGAACTCGCCCCGCGCGAGGTGACCGTGCTGCGCGGTGCGGCCGGCGCGGCGGTCGAGACCCGCGTGCCGATCGCCGACCTCCACCCCGGCGACCGCTTCGTCGTGCGCCCGGGCGAGCGCATCGCCGCCGACGGCACCGTCGTCGACGGCGAGGCGAGTGTCGACGAGTCGATGCTCACGGGGGAGCCCGCGCCGGTCGACGCCGCGCCTGGCAGCGAGGTCACGGCGGCGACCATCGTGCACGGCGGCAGCCTCGTCGTCGAGGCGTCGCGGGTCGGCGCCGACACCCGGCTCGCCCAGATCGCCCGCCTCGTCGAAGACGCGCAGCTCGGCAAGTCGCGCGCGCAACGGCTCGCCGACCGCATCTCCGCCGTGTTCGTGCCGATCGTGATCGCGATCGCCCTCGGCACCGCGATCGCGTGGATCGCGACCGGCAGCCCGGTCGAACAGGCGATCACCGCCGCCGTCGCCGTGCTCGTCATCGCGTGCCCGTGCGCGCTCGGACTCGCGACGCCCATGGCGATCCTCGTCGGAACGGGACGCGGGGCGGAGCGCGGCATCCTCATCACGGGGCCTGAGACCCTCGACCGCATCGCCGGCATCGACACGATCCTGCTCGACAAGACCGGCACGCTCACGACCGGGCGCATGCGGCTCGGCGAGGTCGTGACGGCCGGGTCCGTCGTCGTCGCCGCCGGCGGAGGCGGGTCGGCCCGCATCACGGGCGACGGTGAGCGAGCGGCGGATGCTGCGACCGACGCGACGACGGCGCTCGCCGTCGCCGCCGCGCTCGAGCAGCGGTCCGAGCACCCGATCGCGCGCGCCGTCGTCGCCGGCGCCGCCGAGCGCGGCGTCTCCGTGCCCGCCGTGCGCGACTTCCGCGCCCACGCGGGCCTCGGAGTGACCGGCGTCGTCGACGGGCGGAGTGCCGCGGTCGGTCGACCGGCGTTCCTCGAGGAGTCGGGGCTGCGCCTGCCGACGGAGCTCGCGCGCCGCATCGCCGACTCCGACGCGACGGCCGTCGCCGTCGGCTGGGACGGCGAGGTGCGCGCCGTGCTCGAGGTCGGCGACGCCACCCGACCAGGCGCCCGCGCCGCGATCGACCGGCTGCGGGGCCAGGGGCTGACCCCGGTGCTCCTCACGGGCGACGCCGAACGACCCGCCCGTCGCATCGCCGCAGAGCTCGGGATCGACGAGGTGCACGCCGGCGCGAGCCCCGAGGGCAAGCTCGCGGTCGTCACCGGCCTGCAGTCCGGCGGCCACAAGACGGCGATGGTCGGCGACGGCGTGAACGACGCCGCAGCGCTCGCCGCGGCCGACCTCGGCATCGCGATGGGCGGCGGCACCGACGCGGCGGCGAGCGCGAGCGACCTCGCGCTCACCCGCGACGAGCCGGGAGCCATCCCCGACGCGATCTCACTCGCGCGCGCGACGCTGGGAACGATCCGCGGCAACCTGTTCTGGGCGTTCGCCTACAACGTCGCGGCGATCCCGCTCGCCGCCGCCGGGTTCCTCAACCCGATGATCGCGGGCGCCGCGATGGCGTTCTCGAGCGTGTTCGTCGTGCTCAACAGCCTGCGGCTGCGCCGCGCCTGAGCTCCGAGCCCGGGCCGACGTCCGAGCACGCGCCCGACGGCGACGAGGCGGCGGACTCCCGCGCGCTCTGGGGATCACCACGCACGATGCGGGCCGCTAGCGTGGGAGGCATGCCGCTTCGTCGTCCGCTCCGCCGGGCCCTCACCGCCGTGGTCGCCGCGATGGTCGTGACCGGGCCGTTGCTCGTCGGCGTCGGGGCCGGCCATGCGGATGCGGCGCCGTCGGCGCCGTCGGCGTCGAAGGCCTCGTCCTCCGCCGCCGGCCAGGGCGGAGCGCCGGCGCCCGTCTCGGCGATCGGTCCTCGCGCAGGCGTCGACGACTTCACGTTCTCGTCGTTCGACGCCGTGTACGAGCTCTCGCTCGACGCCGAGGGGCGCTCGATGCTCGGGACCACCGAGACCCTCGTCGCCGAGTTCCCCGAGTTCGACCAGAACCGGGGCATCCGCCGCGCCATCCCGCTCGACTACGACGGCCACCCGACCGACCTCGTCATCGAATCGGTCACCGACGGCACCGGTACCCCGCGCGCGTTCGAGACGGAGACCGACGAGGACGGCGAGTTCCTGCTCGTCACGATCCGGGCCGACGACTTCGTGCACGGCAGGCAGACGTACGTCATCGACTACCGCCAGCGCAACGTCACCCACGTGCCCGACGACGCCGCGATCGACGAGTTCTACTGGGACGTCAACGGCACCGGGTGGGCGCAGCCGTTCGGCGTCGTGCGCGCCGAACTCCGGTTCGGGGGAGCGCTCGCCGACGGCTTCACCGGCGCGGTGGCCTGCTACCGCGGCTGGAGCGGTTCGAGCACCCCGTGCGACGGCATCACCACCGACGAGGGCGCCGACGGTGAGACGGTCGTCGTCGCGCAGGCGGCGTCGATCGGACCCTACGAGAACCTCACGATCGCGGCGGGCTTCCGCGCGGGCACCGTCGTGCCGCGCGACGACGCCTTCTGGTCGTCGCCCGCCGCGGTCGGCGGCGGCATCGCGGCCCTCGTCGCCGTCGGCGCCGCACTCGCAGCCCTCATCGCCCGGCTCACCCGGTGGCGCGACCATCCCGGCCGCGGCACGATCGTGGCGCAGTACGAACCGCCAGAGGGCGTGTCCGCATTCGTCTCCGCAGATCTCGTTGGACAGCCCGGCATGGGGGTGACCTCGACCATCCTCGAGCGCGCCGTGGCCGGCGAGGTGCGCATCGTCGAGACGGGTCGGCGCCGTTACGCCGTCGAGTACGTCGGCGGCACCACGCCGGCCGACGAGCACGCGAGCGCCGTCACGCGGTCGCTGTTCGGCTCTCCGCCCGCGCGCGGCGCCGTGCGCGACCTGAAGTCGCGCGACACCGCGCTCGGGCGACGCCTGCTCGCGATCCGGCAGCGGGTGACGAAGGGCGTCGTCGCCGCCGGTCTCCGCCGCCGCCCCGACCGCGGCCTGCGCGTGCTGCTCGGGCTCATCGCCGTCGTCGCGGCCGCGTTGAGCGTCGTCCTGGGCATCGTCGCCCTCGAGGGCGTCATGGGCGGCGCATGGCCTGCGATCTGCTTCGTCGTGGCGCTCGCCGCCTCGCTCATGACGCTCGGCCTGGTCATCGACGTACGCCCGCTCACCGAGCACGGGCGCGAGCTTCGCGACCACCTCGAGGGCCTCCGGCTCTACATCCGGCTCGCCGAGGCCGACCGACTGCGCGTGCTGCAGAGCCCGAGCGGTGCCCTGCGGGTCGACGCGACCGATCAGCGCGCCGTGCTGAAGCTGAACGAACGCCTGCTGCCGTACGCCGTGCTGTTCGGCCTCGAGCGCGACTGGAGCCGCGAACTCGCCGTGCTCTACGAGCGCGAGGGCAGCGCTCCCGAGTGGTACTCGGGCCGCGACGGCTTCAACGCGGCGTGGTTCGCGGCAGGCGTCTCGTCGTTCTCATCGGCGTCGAGCAGTTCGTGGTCGGGCTCGAGCTCGAGTTCGTCGTCGAGCGGCTCGGGCGGCGGCGGCTCCTCCGGCGGTGGCGGTGGCGGCGGCGGGGGCGGCGGCGTCTGAGCCCCGCTCGCCTCGGTCACTCGTCGTCGGCCGCGGGCACCCGCTCGTCGCGCAGGTCGACGCGGCGCTCGGCGTCGACGCCCGGCAGTTCATCGTCGAGCGCGTCGTCGAGCGAGCGTTCGTCGTCGTCGTGCGCCTCGTCGGCCTCATCGAACTCGGTGTCCTGCGACACCGTGAAGTCGTCGTCCTCGGGCGCGAACTCCGCGCCCGCCCCCGCGAGCTCGTCCATACTCCAAGGGTAGGCGGGTCGGCGCCTCAGGGGTAGCCCTCCGCCATATGCTCGCCCCATGGCCGACTGGATGCTGGCGGGTCTCGCGGGCCTCATCGCGGGCGGCGCACTGCTCGCCGGCGCCGTCATCGCCTGGTTCGTCGACGTGCCGACGCGCATCGTCGCCGGCATCATGGCGTTCGGTTCGGGCGTGCTCGTCTCGGCGCTCGCCTACGATCTCGTACTCGAGGCGCAGGACGAGGGCGGTTTCTGGCCGACGGTCGTCGGCTTCGCGGTCGGCGCCGTGGTGTACGTGCTCGCGAACCGCCTGCTCGACCGGTTCGACCAGCGCAACCCGCGCGGCACCGGGCAGGACCCGGGCACCGGCACCGGTATCGCGATCGGGGCGCTGCTCGACGGCCTCCCCGAGTCGGCGGTGCTCGGGCTCAGCATGGTCGGCGGCGCAGGGGTGAGCGTCCCGGTGTTCGTCGCGGTCGTCATCTCGAACCTGCCCGAAGGACTCAGCTCGACCGCCGAGCTGAAGGCGAACGGCCGTTCGCGCGCCTACGTCTTCCTGCTGTGGACGGGCATCGCCCTCGCGAGCGGGCTCGCCTCGCTCGCCGGCTACACGCTGCTCGACGACGCATCGGGCGAGCTCACGGCGTTCATCACGGCGATCGCAGCGGGGGCGATCCTCGCGATGATCTGCGACACGATGATCCCCGAGGCGTTCCGCACCGCACACGCCTTCACGGGGCTCCTCGCGACCGCGGGCTTCCTGCTGAGCTACGCCGTGCATGTCGCCGGGTGAAACCCCGGTTTCCCGTTCTGAGCCCCGGTCCCGCTAGAATGGGCACCGCGCCCGACGAATCCGTTCTTCGGCCGACCGTGCGAGCCCCGCTCGCCGCTGCTCGGTTCGGGATTCGGCGTACCGCGTCGCGCGGCCTCCGAGCCGTGGCAGTCGGCCCGATCACCCATCGGTGCCGCAGGGGGCGTGCCGGGCTCCGGCACGAACGAACGGGAGAACAATGGCCCAGCAGAGGCAGCGGCAGCGCACGCGTTCGCGCGACGACGACGCGCCCATCATCCCGATCCTCGCCCGCAAGGTGCGAGAGGTCGAGCAGAAGGCGCAGAAGGGCAAGCTCGGCCCGACCAACCGGCAGAAGTTCCAGGTGATCGCCCTGCTCATGCGCGAGGAGCGAGCCCGGGTGAAGGCCGACTCCGAGATCGCCGACGCCGCCCGCGCCGAACTGCTCAAGCGCCTCGACGGCATCGCGCAGATCCTCGCGAAGACCGCGGCGCGCGACACGAGCCTCATCCAGCTGCTCGAGCCCGACGCCTCGATCTCGACGGTCGCGCAGCGATTCCGCCGCGACTGGCTGCTCGAGTCGGGCGCCGAGCTCAGCCCCGACGAGCTCATCATCACCCGTGAGGCCGAGCCGGTCGTGCCGCAGCTGTCCGAGAACCAGGTCGTGCCGCGCTCCGTGAAGTCCCGCCAGCTCGCGAACCCGTTCCTCGCCCCCGACTTCTCGAAGGCCGTCGCGCCCGTCGTGCCCGTGCGCCGGCTCGCGAACTGGGAGCTGCTCGGCCCCCTCTTCAAGGCGTTCGAGCAGGGCTCCGGCGGCCAGGCCGCCACGATGGAGCTGCCCGAGGCGCCGAAGGTCGACCGGCTCGCACCCCGCGGCCTCGAGCTCATGAAGCACCAGGCGCGCTTCGTCGAGAGCGCCCGCAACGGGCACCGCACGTTCCTGCTCGCCGACGAGCCCGGCCTCGGCAAGACAGCCCAGTCCGTGCTCGCGGCATCCGTCTCGAACGCCTACCCGCTGCTCGCGGTCGTGCCCAACGTCGTGAAGATGAACTGGGCTCGCGAGGTCGAGCGCTGGACCCCGCACCGTCGCGCGACCGTCATCCACGGCGACGGCGACACCCTCGACGCCTTCGCCGACGTCGTCGTCGTGAACTACGACGTGCTCGACCGGCACATGGCGTGGCTCTCGACGCTCGGTTTCCGCGGCATGGTCGTCGACGAGGCGCACTTCATCAAGAACCTGCAGTCGCAGCGCTCGCGCAACGTGCTCGCGCTCGCCGACCGCATCCGGCGCGCCACGCCCGGCGGCGACCCGCTGCTGCTCGCGCTCACGGGCACCCCGCTCATCAACGACGTCGACGACTTCCGCGCGATCTGGCAGTTCCTCGGCTGGATCGAAGGCGACAAGCCCTCGCCCGAGCTCCTCGGCAAGCTCGAGGAGACGGGGCTCACCCCCGCCGAACCCGGCTTCTACGCCGAGGCGCGGCGCACCGTCATCGACCTCGGCATCGTGCGACGTCGCAAGGTGGATGTCGCGGCCGACCTTCCGGCCAAGCGCATCGCCGACCTCCCCGTCGAACTCGACGACGAGCTCGGCCGCTCTGTGCGCGCCGCGGAGCGCGAGCTCGGCAACCGCCTCGCCTCGCGCTTCCGTGCGCTCGTCGAGGCGCGCCACCTGCGCATCGGCGACCTCGACGAGGACACCCGCGACCAGTTCATCCGGGCGGTCGCGAGCGCCGAGCTCGAGGAGTCGAAGTCGGCGAAGTCCGGCGAGAACGTGTTCACGATGGTGCGGCGCATCGGCCAGGCGAAGGCCGGCCTCGCGGCGGACTACGCGGCGCAGCTCGCCCGGTCCGTCGGCAAGGTGGTGTTCTTCGCGAAGCACATCGACGTCATGGACCAGGCCGAGGCGGCGTTCGCGTCGCGGGAGCTCCGCACCGTGTCGCTCCGCGGCGACCAGACCGCCCTGCAGCGCCAGGCCGCGATCGACGCGTTCAACAAGGACCCCGAGGTGCACGTCGCCGTCTGCTCGCTCACCGCGGCCGGCGTCGGCGTCAACCTGCAGGCCGCGTCGAACGTCGTGCTCGCCGAGCTCAGCTGGACGGCCGCCGAGCAGACCCAGGCGATCGACCGCGTGCACCGCATCGGCCAGGAGGAGCCCGTGACCGCGTGGCGCATCATCGCCGCGCACACGATCGACGCCCGCATCGCCGAGCTGATCGACTCGAAGCAGGGCCTCGCGGCGCGCGCGCTCGACGGCCAGGACGTCGAGCCGGGCTCGGCCGATTCCGTGCAGCTCGACGCTCTCCAGCACCTGCTGCGCCAGGCCCTCGACGGGGCGCTCTGACGCGGACTCGGTGCAGCACGGTGCTTCTGCACGCCCGTGCCGGGCGCGCGGACGGGGCGCTCTGACGCGGACTCGGTGCAGCACCGTGCTTCTGCACGCCCGTGCCGGGCGCGCGGACGGGGCGCTCTGACGCGGACTCGGTGCAGCACGGTGCTTCTGCACGCCCGTGCCGGGCGCGCGGACGGGGTGCTGTGACGCGGACTCGGTGCAGCACCGTGCTTCTGCACGCCTGTGCCGGGCGCGCGGACGGGGTGCTGTGACGCGGACTCGGTGCAGCACCGTGCTTCTGCACGCCCGTGCCGGGCGCGCGGACGGGGCGCTGTGACGCCGGTGCCGACGCGGTTGGCGTGATGCTTGCGCCATTTGGCGACCTCGATTCGAGTGCCCGACCGAAACGTCTCACCAGAGTCGAGGTTCGCTAGACTTCCGAACGTCGTGCCCCGATGAAGCGGCTCCACCGACGATTCCCCCCTCACCCCCAAGGAGTCCAGCGAGCATGAAGATCGGCATCCTCACCTCCGGCGGCGACTGCCCCGGCCTGAATGCGGTGATCCGCGGCGCCGTGCTCAACGGCGTGATCTCGCACGACACCGAGTTCGTCGGGTTCCGCTGGGGCTGGAAGGGCGTAGTCGAGGCCGACATCATGCCGATCACCCGTCACGACGTGCGCGGCCTCTCGAAGCAGGGCGGCACGATCCTCGGCTCGAGCCGTACCAACCCGTTCGAGGGCGAGGGCGGCGGCCCCGAGAACATCCAGCGCATGCTCGACGAGCACGGCATCGACGCGATCATCGCGATCGGCGGCGAGGGCACCCTCACGGCCGCCCGCCGGCTCCACGACGAGGGCGGCATCAAGGTCGTCGGCGTGCCCAAGACGATCGACAACGACCTCGCCGCCACCGACTACTCGTTCGGCTTCGACACGGCCGTCGAGATCGCGACCGAGGCGATCGACCGCCTGCGCACGACCGCCGACTCCCACGGCCGCTGCATGGTGCTCGAGGTCATGGGCCGCCACGTCGGCTGGATCGCGCTGCACTCGGGCATGGCCGGGGGAGCGCACGCCATCCTCATCCCCGAGCAGCCGCAGTCGATCGAGCAGATCTGCGAGTGGGTCGAGTCGGTCCGCGACCGAGGCCGTGCCCCGCTCGTCGTCGTCGCAGAGGGGTTCACGCTCGACGGCATGGACGAGGCGCACTCGCACAAGGGCCTCGACGCCTTCAACCGCCCGCGGCTCGGCGGAATCGCCGACATCCTCGCGCCGATGATCGAGGAGCGCACCGGCATCGAGTCGCGCGCGACCGTGCTCGGCCACATCCAGCGCGGCGGTGCGCCATCGGCCTACGACCGCGTGCTCGCGACCCGCCTCGGCATGGCCGCCATCGACGCGGTCTACGCCCACGCATGGGGCTCGATGGTGACGCTGCGCGGCACCGACATCGAGACGGTGTCGATCGCCGAGGCCGTGGGCACGCTCAACCGGGTGCCGCAGTCGCGGTACGACGAGGCGCGCATCCTCTTCGGCTGAATCCGTGTACGACGTCTGCGTCTGCTACCTGCTCCGCGAGCGCGACGGGGTCACCGAGGTGCTCCTGGGCCGCAAGAAGCAGGGTCTCGGCAAGGGGCGCATCGTCGCACCCGGTGGCAAGCTCGAGCCCGGTGAGACCGCGGCGGATGCCTCGGTGCGGGAGATCCTCGAAGAGGTCGGCCTCGTCGTGGCCGCCGAGGACCTCGAGCCGCGCGGGCTCATGACGTACCACTTCCCCAACCGCGAGAGGTGGAGCCAGCGCTCCCACGTGTTCGTCGCCCGTGCCTGGCGGGGCGAGCCCGAGGCATCCGACGAACTCGACCCCGAGTGGTTCGCGCTCGAAGCGGTGCCGTACGAGGCGATGTGGGACGACGCCCGGCTCTGGCTGCCGGGCGTGCTCGCCGGCGGGCTGGCCCGGCGCACCTTCGTCTTCGGCGAGGATCTCGCGACGGTGGTGTCAGAGGGGCCTCCCGTCGCGTAGGATCGACGCGGCCCTGAACTCCAGGTGAACCGCTCCCTCTCGCAAGAAAGACGCCGGTGGATACGCCCCTCATCGTCGTGCTGGTCATCGCACTGGCGCTCTTCTTCGACTTCACGAACGGCTTCCACGACACGGCGAACGCCATGGCGACGCCGATCGCGACCGGTGCGCTCCGGCCGAAGGTGGCGGTCGCCCTCGCGGCGGTGCTGAACCTCGTCGGCGCGTTCCTCTCGACCGAGGTCGCCATGACGATCTCGGGCGGCATCATCAAAGAGGGGCCGGGGGGCGTGCTCATCACGCCCGAGCTCATCTTCGCGGGCCTCATCGGCGCGATCGTGTGGAACATGATCACCTGGCTGCTCGGCCTGCCGTCGTCGTCGAGCCACGCCCTGTTCGGCGGGCTCATCGGCGCAGCGCTCGTCGGCTTCGGCGTCGGCGCGATCGACTTCTCGGTCGTGCTGTCGAAGGTGATCCTGCCGGCGCTGCTCGCCCCGCTGACCGCGGGCCTCATCGCCTACATCGCGACGAAGCTCGCCTACGCCATCACGCGCCGCCACGACGGCAAGCCCGACGGCCGCGACGGCTTCCGGCACGCGCAGATCTTCTCCTCGTCGCTCGTCGCACTCGCCCACGGCACCAACGATGCGCAGAAGACGATGGGCATCATCACGCTCACGCTCGTCGCCGCGGGCGTGCAGGCGGTCGGCAGCGACGTGCAGCCCTGGGTCATCGTGACCTGCGCCGTCGCGATCGCGCTCGGCACCTACATGGGCGGCTGGCGCATCATCAAGACGCTCGGCACCGGCCTGACCGACGTCAAGCCCGCGCAGGGCTTCGCCGCCGAGACGGCGACCGCCGCGACGATCCTCGCGTCGAGCCACGTCGGCTTCGCGCTCTCGACCACGCAGGTCGCCTCGGGCTCGGTGATCGGCTCCGGCCTCGGTCGTCGGGGTTCGAAGGTGCGCTGGCGCACCGCCGGCCGCATCGGCATCGGCTGGCTCATGACCCTGCCGGCCGCCGGTGCCGTCGGCGCGCTCGCCGCGTTCGTCGCCCTGCAGCTCGGCGTCGTCGGCATCATCATCGACACCGTCGTCGGCGTCGCCGTCATCGCCGGCATCTTCCTCTGGTCGCGGCGCAGCGAGGTCTCGGCGAACAACGTCGTCAGCGAGGTGGCCGACTCCGGCCGCGCCGTCAAGATCAAGCGCAACCCGAAGCCGAAGAAGAAGGTCAAGAAGTGATCGACTGGCTGGCATTCGTCCTCGTCCTCGTGTCCGCCCTCGTCGGCACCGCGGTCGTCGTCTCCGCGTACTCGCTCGGCATCCGGCTGCTCACCATCTCGGGACGCACGCCGATCGTCACGCCCGCAGAGTTCACCGACGCCATCACGATCGTCACGCCCGCCGAGATCAAGGCCGCGGAGAAGCGCGCCAAGAAGGCGGCGAAGAAGAGCCCGCTCTCCGAAGGCCAGAAGCGCGCCGCCCTCGTGGGTGCGTGGGCCTGCTTCGCGGTGAGCGCCATCGCCGTCGTCTACGGCATCTACCTGATCGTCGGCGACCACGTCATCAAGCTGCTGGGCGGGTGATGCCGGCGGGGCGACCCGCCGCACCCGGTCACGGCCATGACGTCATGACAGTCCACCCGTCGTGCGACCCTGCCGCACGTCCCTCATCGAAGGTTCCCGGATGACCACTGCAACGCCTCCCACGACCGACCCGACCGAGCCCGCCGGCGAGAAGCCGGTCGGTGCGTTCGACCGCTACTTCGAGATCTCCGCGCGCGGCTCGAACCTCCTAACCGAGGTACGCGGCGGCATCGTCACGTTCGTCACGATGGCCTACATCGTGATCCTCAACCCGATCATCCTGTCGAGCGGCACCGACATCGACGGGCAGCAGCTCGACTTCATGCAGCTCTCGGCCGTCACGGGGCTCACCGCCGGTGTGATGACGATCCTGTTCGGCGTCGTCGCGCGACTGCCGTTCGGCTTCGCGGCGGGCCTCGGCATCAACTCGTTCCTCGCGGTGTCGGTCGTCGGGCAGGTGACCTGGCCCGAGGCCATGGGCCTCGTCGTCATCAACGGCCTCATCATCGTGGTGCTCGCGGCGACCGGTCTGCGCCGGTTGATCTTCGATGCCGTGCCGATCCAGCTGAAGCTCGCGATCACCGTCGGCATCGGCCTGTTCATCGCGTTCATCGGCTTCGTCGACGCCGGCTTCGTGACGGCGACCGGTGTCGGTTCGCCGCCCGTGGGCCTGGGCGTCGGCGGTTCGGTCGCGACGGTTCCGTCGCTCATCTTCGTCTTCACCCTGCTGCTCACCGGGCTCCTCGTCGCGCGCAAGGTGCGCGGCGGCATCCTCATCGGCCTCGTCTCCGGAACCGTCGTCTCGGTCGTCGTCGAGGCGATCATGAACCTCGGGCCCAGGGTCGCCGGCGGCGAGGTCGTGAACCCCGGCGGCTGGGGCCTCTCGGTGCCCGAGCTGTCGGGATCGCCCGTGAGCGTGCCCGACCTCTCGCTCGTCGGCCAGGTCTCGTTCGGCAGCTTCGAGCGCATCGGGGTGCTCGCCGCGGTCATGCTCGTCTTCACCCTCGTCTTCACGAACTTCTTCGACGCGATGGGCACGATGACCGGCCTCTCGAAGGAGGCGGAGCTCGCCGACGCGAAGGGCAACTTCCCGCGGCTGAAGTCGGCGCTCGTCGTCGAGGGCGTCGGAGCCGTCGTCGGCGGCTACACCTCGGCCTCGTCGAACACGGTGTTCATCGAGTCGGGCGCCGGCATCGGCGAGGGGGCGCGCACGGGCGTCGCGAACCTCGTGACCGGCGCGCTGTTCCTGATCGCGATGTTCTTCACGCCGCTCGTGTCGATCGTGCCCACCGAGGTCGCCGCGGCGGCCCTCGTCATCGTCGGTGCGCTCATGATGTCGCAGATCAAGGGCATCGACTTCAGCGAGTTCTCGGTGCTGCTGCCGGTGTTCCTCACGGTCACGGTCATGCCGCTCACCTACTCGATCGCGAACGGCATCGGCGCCGGCTTCATCAGCTGGGTCGTGATCCGCTCGCTGTCGGGCCGGGCGAAGGAGATCAGCCCGCTGCTCTGGGTGGTCGCCGCCGGCTTCCTGATCTACTTCGCGCGCGGGCCGATCGAGGCGCTCCTCGGGGGCTGACCCGCCTGCGTGTTGCCGGGTTCGGGGACCCTCCCGGAGCGCAGGGGTCGACCCCGGCTTCGGCGTACGCCTGGGACTCCGAGTCCGGCGACAGCACGCGGATGCCTCGTGCCGCATGCGGCACGAGGCATTCGCGTGGCCATCGCGACTCGAGTGGCGTCAGTTCGTGCCGCGCACCTTCGAGATCGCGTTCATGCCGTGGTAGACGACGAGCGCCGCGATCGTGCCGAGCGCGATGCCGCCGAAGACGACGTTGCCGAACTCGATGGTGAAGTTGGCGATGCCGATGACGAGCGCCACGGCGGCCGTGAACTGGTTCACCGGCCGCGTGAAGTCGACCTTGTTGTCGACCCAGATCTTCACGCCGATGATGCCGATGAGGCCGTAGAGCGCGACGGTCGCCCCACCCAGCACGCCCTGCGGGATCGTCGCGACGAGCGCGCCGAACTTGGGGGAGAGGCCGAGCAGCACGGCGACGATGCCCGCGATCCAGTACGCCGCGGTCGAGTACACGCGCGTCGCGGCCATGACGCCGATGTTCTCGCCGTACGTCGTCGTGCCCGAGCCGCCGAACATGCCTGCGATCGTGGTGGCGAGGCCGTCGGCGAACAGCGCGCGGCCGGTCTGCTTGTTGACCGAGGCGTCGGTCATCTGGGCGACACCGCGCACGTGGCCCACGTTCTCGGCGATGAGCACGAGCACGACCGGGAGGAACGCGGGCAGGAGGCCCCACACCGCCGGGTCGGCGAACGGGTTCGTCGCGAGGTGGAAGTCCGGCAGGCCCACCCACGCCGCCTTCTCGAGGGCCGCGAAGTCGACCTGTCCCTGGATGACGGCGGCGATGTAGCCGACGACGACGCCGACGAGGATCGAGATTCGGCCCAGCATGCCCCGGAAGAGCACGGTCGTGAGCAGGATCGCCGTGAGCGTGATCAGGGCGGTGAGCGGGGCGGCGTCGAAATTGACCTTCGCGACCGGGGCGAGGTTGAGGCCGATCAGAGCGACGATCGCACCGGCGACCACCGGCGGCATGAGCACGTCGATCCAGCCCGTGCCCGTCCACAGCACGAGTGCGCCGATCGCGGCGAGCAGGAGCCCGACGCTGACGATGCCGAAGAGGGCGGCGCCCATCGGGTCGTCGAGCTGCGTCGAGCCGAGCGCCGCGAGCATCGGGGCGATGAACGCGAACGACGAACCGAGGTAGCTCGGCAGCCTGTTCTGCGTGATCACGAGGAACAGGAGCGTGCCGATGCCCGAGAACAGCACCGTGGTGGCCGGCGGGAACCCGGTCAGCAGCGGCACCAGGAACGTCGCACCGAACATCGCGACCACGTGCTGCGCACCGATGCCGATCGTGCGCGGCCAGCTGAGGCGTTCGCCGGGGGCGACGACCTCGCCCGGTGCGACGTGCTTGCCGTCGCCGTGCAGGGTCCAGGGCAGGTTCATGGGTCTCCGATCGACATCGAGGGGCGGAAGTCCTCAGATCGTATCGGGGGGATACCCCCATACCGCCAGCCCCGGCGCGCTTCTAGCGTTGAAGTACAACCGAGAAGGAGCACACACCATGACCACCGTCACCGACACCGCAACCCAGGCGCCGTACCAGGGGCAGCCCGCCGCGCCCGTCGCGGAGTCGCGCGGTTTCAGCATCGCGAGCCTCGTGCTCGGCATCGTCTCGATCGTCGCGAGCTACAGCTTCGTCGTCCCGATCGTCGGGCTCGTGCTCGGCATCATGGCCCTCAAGCGCGAGCCCGCGACCCGCACGACGGCGATCTGGGGCATCGTGCTGAACGCCGTCATGCTCGCGGGTGCCGTGGTCGTCGCGCTCGGCGCCGCCGTCTTCGGCCTCGTGATGCTGCCGTTCGCGTTCCTCTGAGCCGAACGCCGATCCGACCCGCGCGGGGCCCGAGCACAGCTCGGGCCCCGCTCGTCGTCGGGGCCGTTCAGGCGTAGAAGCCGCGCAGCAGCGCCTCGGTGCCCGTGAGGTGCTCGGCCATCGCCGCGGCGGCCTCGTCGGCGGATCCGCGCAGGATGGCGCTCACGATCGCCCGGTGCTGCTCATCGGAGTGCGCGATGTTCGGTGCGAGCAGCGGGATGCCGTCGAGCAGCTCGTTGACTCGCATGCGCACCTCGGCCACGAGCGGCGTCACCGACTCGGCGCCGATGACCTCGGCGATGACGAGGTGCAGCCGCGAGTCGGCGACGCGGTACTGGCCGGGTTCGGCGGCGGCGCACTCCTCGCACGCCTGCCAGAGGCGATCGCGATCGCCCGCGGTGAGCTCGCTCTCGGCTGCGCGGCGGGCGACGCCGACCTCGACGACCGCGCGCAGCGCGAGCGTGTCCTCGAGCCGGGCGCGGTCGACCGTGCGCGCGCCCGTCGTCGACCGCTCGGGCAGCGGATCGGAGACGAACGTGCCGCCGTAGCGGCCGCGCCGCGAGACGACCCACCCGGCCTCGGCGAGCGAGCCGATCGCCTCGCGCAGGGTGTCGCGGCTCACCTCGAGGGTGACGGCGAGCTCGCGCTCGGCGGGCAGCCGCTCGCCGGGCGGGATGAGCCCGAGGCGGATGGTCTGCAGCAGGCGCTGCACCGTCTCCTCGAACGCGTTCGCGGGCCGGGCGGGCCGCAGGAGGAGCCCGGCGTCGAGGACGTCGGGGCTCTCCTGCGGTACCTGGTCCATGCTCCGAGCTTAGAGCGGCGTCACGTACGCGGCGCTGATGCCGCCGTCGACGAGGAAGGTCGAGCCGGTGATGAACGAGGCGTCGTCGCTCGCGAGGAACGCGACCGCCGCGGCGAGCTCCTCGGGCTTCGCGAAGCGGCCGACCGGCACGTGCACGAGGCGTCGCTGGGCGCGCTCGGGGTCCTTCGCGAACAGCTCCTGCAGGAGCGGCGTGTTCACGGGCCCCGGGCAGAGCGCGTTGACCCGGATGCCCTGGCGGGCGAACTGCACGCCCAGCTCGCGGCTCATCGCGAGCACGCCGCCCTTCGAGGCCGTGTACGAGATCTGCGAGGTGGCCGACCCGAGCACGGCGACGAACGAGGCGGTGTTGATGATCGAGCCGCGACCCTGCGAGACCATGTGCCGCAGCGCAGCCCGGGAGCACAGGTAGACGCTCTTGAGGTTGACGTCCTGCACCTTCTGCCACGCGGGCAGCTCGGTGGTCTCGATCGAGTCGTCGTCGGGCGGCGAGATGCCCGCGTTGTTGAACGCGACGTCGACCGACCCGTAGACGCGGGCCGCCTCGTCGAAGAGGTGGTTCACCTGCTCCTCGTCGGTGACGTCGACCTGCACGAACAGCCCGTCGACGTCGGCGGCCGCTGCGGCGCCGGTCACGGGGTCGAGGTCGCCGATGACGACCTTCGCGCCCTCGGCGGCGAAGCGCTTCGCGGTCGCGAGACCGATGCCGGAGGCGCCGCCCGTGACGACGGCGACGCGGCCGGCGAGGCGCTGGGTGAGATCGATCGGTGCGGTGGCCATGGTGCTCCTTGCTGGTTCGGCGGCGGGTGCCCGGTGCGGGCGCGGTGGGTGGGCGGTATCAGTCGACGGCGATGAAGACGTTCTTGGTCTCGGTGAACGCGAGCGGCGCGTCGGGGCCGAGCTCCCGGCCGAGCCCCGACTGCTTGAACCCGCCGAACGGCGTGGCGTAGCGCACGGAGGAGTGCGAGTTGACCGAGAGGTTGCCCGACTCGACACTCCGGGCGACCCGGATGCCGCGGCCGATGTCGCGCGTCCAGATCGACCCGGAGAGCCCGTACCGCGACGCGTTCGCGAACGACACGGCGTCGGCCTCGTCATCGAAGGGGAAGACCGTCACGACGGGTCCGAAGATCTCCTCGGTCGCGGTCGGCGCGGTGCGCGAGGGCGTCAGCACCGTCGGCGGGTACCAGAATCCCGGGCCGTCGGGTGCGCTGCCGCGGAACGCGACGTCGGCGTCGTCGGGCACGAACGAGCGCACCCGGTCGCGGTGGGCGGCAGCGACGAGCGGCCCCATCTCGGTCGCCTCGTCGGTCGGGTCGCCGACGACCACGCCCTTGACGGCGGGCTCGAGCAGTTCCATGAAGCGTTCGTAGACGCTCCGCTCGACGAGGATCCGGCTGCGGGCGCAGCAGTCCTGGCCGGCGTTCTCGAACACGCCGTACGGCGCGGTCGCCGCGGCCTTCTCGAGGTCGGCGTCGGCGAACACGATGTTCGCGCTCTTGCCGCCGAGCTCGAGGGTCACGCGCTTCACCTGCTCGGCGCAGCCGGCCATGATGCGCGTGCCGACCTCGGTCGAGCCCGTGAAGACGACCTTGCGCACGGTCTCGTTCGTGACGAACCGCTCACCGACGACCGACCCCTTGCCGGGGATCACCTGGAAGAGCCCTTCGGGCAGGCCCGACTCGAGCGCCAGCTCGGCGAGCCGGAGGCTCGTGAGCGGCGTCCACTCAGCGGGTTTCAGCACGACGGCGTTGCCGGCCGCGAGTGCAGGGGCGAAGCCCCACGAGGCGATCGTCATCGGGAAGTTCCACGGCGTGATGACGCCGACGACACCGAGCGGCTCCTGGAAGGTGACGTCGAGGCCGCCGGCGACCGGGATCTGGCGGCCGAAGAGGCGTTCGGGTGCGGCCGAGTAGTACTCGAGCACATCACGGACGTGCCCGGCCTCCCACCGCGCCTGCACGATCGGGTGACCGGAGTTGCGCACCTCGAGCGCGGCGAGCTCCTCGAGTGCACCGTCGACCGCCGCGGCGAAACGACGGAGGGCCCGAGCCCGGTCGACGGGTGCCACGGCCGCCCAGTCGCGCTGCGCGACGGCGGCCCGTGCGATCGCGGCGTCGGCCTCCTCGACCGTGGCCGGCTCGACGGTCGCGACGATGCGTTCGTCGGCGGGGTTGACGATCGTGCGGGTCATGGTCGGGTCCTCTCGCGGTCGGTGCGGGCGGCGCGGTGCGATCGGGCGGCCTCGACGAGGCCGGCGAACAGGCGACGGTCGGCGGCGTTCTCCTCGGGGTGCCATTGCACGCCCACGCCGAAGGCCGCATCGGGCAGTTCGACCGCCTCGATCACCCCTTCGGCGGTGCGGGCCGTGACGACGAGCCCGTCGGCGACCTCGTCGAGCGCCTGGTGGTGGTAGACGTGCACGGGCAGGTCGCCCGTGTCGCCGACGAGGCTCGCGAGCCGGGAGCCGGGTGCGACCTCGACGGTCGTCTCGCCGAACACGGCGGGGCCGGGTTGGTACGCCTCGGTGCCGACGACCTCTGGCAGGTGCTGGTGCAGCGTGCCGCCGAGCGCGACGTTGAGCATCTGGGCGCCGCGGCAGATGCCGAGGAACGGCAGGTCGGCCTCGATGGCGGCGGTGAGCAGCGCATCCTCCCAGTCGTCGCGGTCGATGCGCGGCGCGCCGGTGCGCTCGTGCGGCGCCTGGCCGTAACGCGCCGGGTCGACGTCGGCGCCGCCGGCCACGATGAGACCGTCGAGACCGGCGAGCACGGCACGCGCGATTCCGGGGGAGACGGGCTGCGGCGGCAGCAGCACGGCGATGCCGCCGGCGTCGGTGACGGCGTCGAGGTACACCTTCGGCAGGAACGAGGCGGGCACGTCCCACACTCCGGTCTGCGCCTGCTCCAGGTAGGTGGTCACCCCGATCACCGGCGCGGGTGGCGCGGCCCGCGCCCCGGGCGCCCCCCCCCCCCCCCCCCCCCCCCCCGCGGCGGCGGCCGCACAGCCCGTGGGAACCCCCCCCCCCCCCCCCCCCC
>NZ_JBSHHD010000028.1:0-54732 GCF_053618155.1 Agromyces sp. NPDC055658
CTCGGCCGCGGCATCCGCGTCGTCCTTCGGCGTCAGGCGTTCGGCCGGTTCGCGCGCAGCACCTCGAGGCGTGCGCGGTACTCGGTCTCGTCGATGTCGCCCTGCGCGAATCGCTCGGCCAACGTCTGCTCGGCCGTGCGGGCGCCGCGCGCCCACGGCGGCCCGTAGCCCGACGCCTGGGCCTCGGCCCAGTAGCGGCGGCGATTGCGGCTCACGAGGAAGACGATGAGCCCGATGACGAGGATCCAGAAGATCGGGATGAGGAAGAAGACCCACCCGAACCCGGCGGCCCAGGGGCCGGCGTGGGTGGCCGCGGTGGCGGCGAGGGTCGTGAACATGAGGTGCTCCCGGTTGATTCGTGCGGTCGCGTCTCGACCGTCGATTCGAGTCTCGCGACCACGGGGCCGCGGCGAATCCGCCCGGCGGAGGCACTTCGACTGCTCCCCCGGGAGCATCCGCGCCGCCGCGGGGTACGACCCGCCGCTGCCGGGCCGGAGCGGCTCGGCTACTCCTGCCAGCCGGGCGCGACGAGGCCCGATTCGTACGCGACGACCACGAGCTGCACCCGGTCGCGAGCGTGCAGCTTCTGCATGATGCGCGACACGTGGGTCTTCGCGGTCAGCGGGCTCAGCACGAGCCGCTCGGCGATCTCGTCGTTCGTGAGCCCCTGGCCGACGAGGCGCAGCACCTCGCGCTCGCGCTCGGTGAGCACCGAGAGGGATGCCTCGTCGGCATCGCGCAGGCCGGTCGCGAAGCGCGCGAGGAGCCGCTTGGTCACGCCCGGCGAGAGCAGCGCCTCCCCGCTTGCGACCACCCGAACCGCACGGATGAGGTCGACCGGCTCGGTGTCCTTCACGAGGAAGCCGCTCGCCCCCGCTCGTACGGCCCGCGCGACGTACTCGTCGAGCTCGAACGTCGTCACGATCACGACGTGCACTCCTGCGAGGGCGGGGTCCGCGGCGATCTGCTCGGTGGCCCACAGCCCGTCGCCGCCCGGCATCCTGATGTCCATGAGCACGACGTCGACGGGTTCGCGGCGCACGAGGCCGAGGAGCTCCTCGCCGGTCGATGCCTCGCCGACGACGTCGAGGTCGGGCTCCGCGTCGAGCAGCGCGCGGAAGCCGGCGCGCACGAGCACCTGGTCGTCGGCGAGTGCGACGCGGATCGTCATGCGGTGCCTCCCCAGGGCAGTTCGGCACGCACCCGCGTGCCGCCGAGCGGACCGCGACCGAGTTCGACGGTGCCGCCGAGGAGTGCGGCGCGTTCGCGCATGCCGAGGATGCCGCGGCCTTCGCCGGCCTCGTCCGCGGCGGCGCCGAGTCCGCTCCCGTCGTCGTCGACCGTCACGACGAGCAGGTCGTCCGCCCGCTCGAGCACGACGTCCGCGTGGCGTGCGCCCGCGTGCCGCACGACGTTCGTGAGCGCCTCCTGCACGATGCGGTAGGCGGCGAACTGCACGGCCCGCCCCGGCGGCGCGTCGAGCCGGTCGTCGAGCGCGACCGAGAATCCGGGCGACGCGAGCCCGCGCACGAGGCGCGGGAGCTCGGCCAGCTCGGCCTGCGGCACGAGGGGCGCCCCGCCGTCGCCGTCGCGGATGACGCCGAGCACGCTCCGCACCTCGTCGAGCGCGGTCTTCGACGTCTCCTTGATGTTCGCGAGCGCGGTGCGAGCCTGCTCGGCATCGCGGTCCATGAGGTGCAGTCCCACGCTCGCCTGCACGTTGATCTGCGAGAGGGCGTGCCCGATCACGTCGTGCAGCTCGCGGGCGATGCGCACCCGTTCCCGCTCCTCGGCGGTGCGCCGGCGGTTCGCCGCATCGGCGCGCATGGCGGCGAAGCGTGCCCGGCGGGCCCGGGCGAACCAGCCGATGCCGAAGCACGCCGCGAGCGCGAGCGTCGTGATCGCGATCCGCGCCGGATGCCACGACACGCCGAGCACGGGGCCGAGTGCGATCGCCGCGGCCCAGCCCGTGACGACCGAGGCCGCGGCCCAGACGACGGCGCCGCGCGCGACGCCGAGCACGATGGCGAACGCGAGGGCCGCGTAGGGCGGCCCTGCATCGGGGGTCAGCAGCACGTCGGCGAGCGCCGCGAGCGTCACGACGGCGACCGTCGGACCCGGGAACCGCCGCGAGGCGAGCAGGGCGAACGGCCCGATGACGGCGAGGGCGATCTGCAGCGCGGCCGTGCCCGCGTCGAGCCGGAGCCAGAACGCGATGCCGATCGCCGCGGGCAGCTGCACGAGCAGGCTGACGACGACGGGTGCCCAGAGCACGAACCCGGCCGGCGGCCGGCGCTCGCCGCCCGCCCACGGCGGACGGCCGTTCCAGGTCTCGACGGGGCTGCGTGGATCGGGCACGGCCCGATCGTATCGCCGGCCCGGCCGGGCGGCGTCTGCCCGGCGGCGGCTCATCGGGTACTCCCGCGGGAGTACGCGCCGGCCCGCTCGACGCGCGCGGGCATCAGAAGAGCGAGACCGGCTTCACGATGTCGGCGTAGATGAGCAGCGCGCTCATCGCGCCGAACACGACGACGACCGCGAGTGTCACGGGCATGAGCTTGGCGAGGTCGACGGGCCCGGGATCCGGTCGGTGGAACAGCTTCGCGAAGCCCCGCCTGATGCCCTCCCAGAGCGCCCCGGCGATGTGCCCGCCGTCGAGCGGGAGCAGCGGGATCATGTTGAACACGAAGAGCATGACGTTCAGCGCGGCGAGGATGCCGACCATCCAGGCCGCCTTGTCGACGACGGCGACGTCGTCGAGCGCGGCGACCTCGCCGGCGACTCGGCCGACGCCGACGACCGACATCGGCCCGTTCGGGTCGCGCTCCTCGGGGCCGAACGCCGCCTGTGCGACGTCGACCATGCGCTGCGGCAGGTTGAAGATGACTCCGGCGACGGCGTTCATCTGGTCGCCGACGGCCGGCAGCACGGCCGTGATCGGCTGCTGCACCGTCTCGGATGCCGCGCCGATGCCGACGAACCCGACGTCGACCGTGACCGGCTCGCCCGAAGCGTCCTTCACGACCTGGCCGTTCTCGCCGATCGCGTACTGGGTGCTGAGCATGGGCGTGACGGTGAGCGCGACCTCGGCGCCGTCGCGCTCGACGACGAGCGCGACCGGGTCGCCGGGGTGCTCGCGGATGATCGCGGTCGACTCCGACCACGAGTCGATCGGCTCGCCAGCGACGGAGACGATGCGGTCGCCGGGCTCGATGCCGGCAGCGGCGCCCGGCGCCTTCGGATCACCGGGCTCGCACGTCTGGCGCTCGCTCGTCGCGGGCAGTGCGCACTCCGAGACGGTGCCGACCGTCGTCGAGGCCTGCGTCACGCCGAAGCCCATGAGCAGCACGCCGAACAGCACGGTCGCGAGCACGAGGTTCATGAACGGGCCGCCGAACATCACGACGATGCGCTTCCACACCGGGAGCCGGTAGAACGCCCGATCCTCGTCGCCCGGCGTGATCGACTCCGCGCTCGAGTCGCGCGCGTCCTGCACGAGCCCCCGGAAGAAGCCCGTCGAGTCGGCCTTCACCTCGCCCTTCCTGCCGGGCGGGAACATGCCGATCATCGAGATGTAGCCGCCGAGCGGGATGGCCTTCACGCCGTACTCGGTCTCGCCCTTGCGTCGGGACCACACCGTCGGCCCGAAGCCGATCATGTACTGGGTCACCTTGACCCCGAAGAGCTTCGCGGGCACCAGGTGCCCGATCTCGTGCAGGCCGATCGACACGGCGAGGCCGACGACGATGATGGCGACGCCGATGACGAACGCGAGCACGGAATCCACGGTCGACAGCGTACTGCGGGCGGCTCGGAGCGCGCTGGGCGAGCGCTATCGATCCGCTGAGCGGGCGATCCGCGCGTCGGCGGCGCGCCGGGCCGCCGACTCGGCGGCCGCGAGCGACGCCAGGGTCACCGGGCCGGACGCCTCGTGGTGCTCGACCACGTCGCGCACGGTGTCGACGATGTCGAGGAAGCCGATGCGGCCCGCGTGGAACGCCGCGACCGCCTGCTCGTTCGCCGCGTTGAAGACGGCCGGATACTCGCCGCCGGCGCGACCGACCTGCTTGGCCAGTCGGATCGCGGGGAACGCCTCCTCGTCGAGGGGCTCGAACGTCCAGGCCTGCGCCTGCGTCCAGTCGATCGGGCGGCCCGCGGCGGCGACGCGGTTCGGCCAGTCGAGGCCGAGCGAGATCGGGAGGCGCATGTCGGGCGGCGAGGCCTGCGCGACCGTCGAGCCGTCGACGAACTCGACCATCGAGTGGATCATCGACTGCGGGTGCACCACGACGTCGATGCGGTCGTAGTCGACGTCGAACAGCAGGTGCGCCTCGATGACCTCGAGGCCCTTGTTCACGAGGGTCGCCGAGTTCGTCGTGATCACGAGGCCCATGTCCCAGGTGGGGTGCGCGAGCGCCTGCGCCGGCGTGACGCCGGCGAGGTCCTCGCGGCGGCGGCCGCGGAACGGGCCGCCCGACGCCGTGAGCACGAGCCGGCGCACCTCGTCGTCGGTGCCCGAGCGCAGAGCCTGCGCGATCGCCGAGTGCTCGGAGTCGACCGGAACGATCTGCCCCGGCTTCGCGAGCCGGGTGACGAGGTCGCCGCCGACGATGAGCGACTCCTTGTTGGCGAGGGCGAGTGTGGCGCCGCGTTCGAGCGCGGCGAGGGTCGGTCCGAGGCCGACGGACCCGGTGATGCCGTTGAGCACGACGTCGGCGTCGACGTCGCGCACGAGCTGCACGGCCTCGTCGATGCCGACGGCGGTGTGCTCGACCCCGAACTCCGCGGCCTGTTCGGCGAGGAGCGCCCGGTTCGAGCCGACGCCGAGGCCGACGAGTTCGAACCGGCGCGGGTTCGCCCTGATGACGTCGAGGGCTTGGACGCCGATGGAACCCGAGGACCCGAGGATGATGACGCTGCGCACGAGCACAGCCTACGGCGCGCCGGCCTCGCGGGACCTGCGCCGTCGACGACGGTGACCGACGGCCGGCCGTCACACGAGTACGGCGACCGACGCGACCACCGGCTCGGGGACGGGCAGGTCGTGGAATCGGACGCCGCGCCAGCCCGGCCCGAACTCGGGCACCGTGCGCTCGATGCGACCGATTCCGCCGTCATCGCCCGGCATCGTGACCGCGAGCGTCGAGGGCTCGATGAAGCCGGTGTGCCCCATCGCGCGCAGCAGCGCCGACTTGCGCGCCCAGATGAGCGCCCGCGCCCGCGGCCGCTCGGCCGGGTCGAGCGCCGCGAGCGCGGCGCGCTCGCTCGCATGGAGGGCGGCCTCGTCGACCGATTCGCGCACGCTGTCGCCCGCGGGCTCGATGCCGACGCCGACCCTGCGACTCGTGGCGGCTGCGGCGACGACGACCTCGCCGGCCACGCCCACGTCGACGAACCACGGCGCTCCGGTCGGCGTCGTCGGGTACCCGACCGAGGGCCGACCGTGCCGGTTGCCGCAGACCTCGCACGCGTGCACGAGCTCGACGTCCTCGGACGGCACGCCCGATCCGTGCGCCACCAGCCGGCGCAGCACCGCATCGGCGGCCGGCCCGCGGCGGCCCCGCGTGGCCACCAGCACGCGCGTGTCGCCGCCCGCGAGCTCGATGAGCTCGTCGTCGCCGATCGCTTCCATGCCCCGATTCTCCCGCATGTCCGGCTTTCCGCACCGCCGGGGCAATATGCCGCCGGTCGCATATCGCGGCTCGTATGGTCGGATGGTGAGTGCTCCGTCGATCAAGCAGGTGCGACAGGGTCCGGTCTACCGCATCTTCCGAGGCATCCTGAAACCGCTCGTGCGGCTCGTGTACCGCCCGAAGATCACGGGCGCCGAGCACGTGCCCGCCACCGGACCGGTGATCCTGGCCTCGAACCATCTGTCGTTCGTCGACAGCATCGTGATCCCGCTCGCATCGCCGCGACCCGTGCAGTTCCTCGCGAAGTCGACGTACTTCACCGGCACCGGGTTCTCGGGCTGGCTCTCGCGCACCTTCTTCGGCGCGATCGGCGCAGTGCCGGTCGAGCGCGGCGCCGGATCGCAGGCGCAGGAGGCGCTCGACGCGGGCCGCGGCATCCTCGAGGGCGGCAACGCCTTCGCCCTCTACCCCGAGGGCACGCGATCGCTCGACGGCCGCCTGTACCGCGGCCGCACGGGCGTCGCGTGGCTCGCGCTCATGACGGGCGCCACGGTGGTGCCCGTCGGGCTCATCGGCACGCAGGAGATCCAGCCGGTCGGCGCCAAGTTCCCCCGGGTGCGTCCCGTCACCGTGCGGTTCGGCGAACCCATCGACGTCTCCCGCCACGGCGCCGCCACGAGCGGGCGCGCCCGACGCGCGGCGACCGACGAGATCATGGCCGCGATCCACGCGCTCAGCGGCCAGGAGCTCGCGGGCGTCTACAACGAGGCCCCGCCGCAGGGCGCGTTGGCGAAGCTCGCCGACAAGGTCGTGCCGCGCGAGCGGATCTGACGCGATTCCCAGCCCGGCCGCGCACGCACCCGGTATCGTCGCTCCGGTGACCTCCGCGAAGCCCGTCGCCCGTGCCCGCACCGCCGCGCGCACGCGCATCGTGCGCGCCGCCGGGCTCGCGGCCGCGGCCCTGTTCGCCGTGGTCGGGCTCGCGGCGTGCGCCCCGCCCGACGGTCGGGACGCGACGTGGGAGGGCGGCGCGGCGAACCGTGCGACGCCGACACCCGAGTTCGCGATCCCCGACGCGACGACCGGGTTCGACCCCGGCTTCATCGTCAGCGACGACGCGTTCTACGACAGCGCAGCGATGTCGGCGGGTGAGATCCAGGCCTTCCTCGAGGGCATCGACTGCCGCCCCGACGGCGATGTGCCGTGCCTCGCCGACTACCGGCAGACGACCACGACGCAGCCCGCCGTGGGCGGCGAGCACTGCGCCGCCTACGAGGGCGAGTATCGCGAGCGCGCGTCGGCGATCATCGCGAAGGCCGCGCGGGCGTGCGGCATCAGCCCGCGCACACTGCTCGTGCTGCTGCAGAAGGAGCAGTCGCTGCTCACCCGTCCGAGCGCCGACGGGTACCTGCGGGCGACCGGGTACGGCTGTCCCGACACCGCGGACTGCGACCAGGAGTACTTCGGGTTCTTCAACCAGGTGTACAACGCGGCGTGGCAGTTCCGGCAGTACACCGAGGAGCCGAAGCGCCAGTACCGCATCGGCAACGTCCGCGTCGCGTTCAATCCCGACGCGGCCTGCGGTGCGGCGAAGGTCGCGATCCGCAACCAGGCGACCGCCAACCTCTACAACTACACGCCCTACCAGCCGAGCGACACGACCCTCGCCGATCCCGAGGCGGGCGATGACTGCTCGGCGTTCGGCAACCTCAACTTCTGGCGTCTCTGGCACCGCTGGTTCGGCGACCCCGAGGCCGAGCGCTATCCCGGCTTCCTGCCGGAGTGCACGCGACTGGTCGGCGGTCACACGTGCCCGCCCGGTCCCACGCTGCCCGCGCGACCCGCCTCCGGCGGCCCCGGCGCCTGACCGCGCCGGCCTCGGGCGCGCCGCGGGTCGCGCGCGGGGGCGCCGCGGGGGGCGCCCGGCCACCGCACGGCCGCGGCTCAGCCGGCGACGACGACGGTCGGCTCGTGCCGCACCGGGAACGCGACCGAGGCGGCGATGAAGCACTTCTCGGATGCCTCGGCGTGCAGCTCGAGCGCGAGCTCGCGCATCGAGGCATCCGCCACCACGACCCGTGGCCGCAGGACGACCTCGGTGAACCGGCCGCCACCGCGGCCGTCCTCCTGCATGACCCCAGCCGCGACGTCGGCATAGCCGCGCACGACGACGCCGTGGTTGGTCGCGACGTGCAGGTACGAGAGCATGTGGCACTGGCTGAGCGCCGCGATGAGGAGATCCTCGGGGTTCCAGCGTTCGGCATCGCCGTGGAACACCCGATCGCTCGACCCCGCGATCTCGTGCTCCTTGCCCGCGACCCGGACCACGTGGCGCCTGCTGTACGCGCGGTACCCGCTGGTGCCCGTGCCGCGGTCGCCCTGCCACTCGACCTCGACCTCGTACTCGTGCCGCCCGAGCATGCCGTCTCCTCCCGACTCCTCCTCCGATTCTGCCGCCTCCACCGGCGGTCCCGACCGCTCCCGGCCTCGAAGCGCGGGGGCCTGCGGCGATATGGTGGAGGCACCATGACTGACTCCCAGATGCCCGCCCAGACCGCAGCCGCGCCGGTGTACACCGTGCCGCAGGAGCGCAAGATCGTCACCGCCGTTCCCGGCCCCAAGTCGCAGGAGCTGCAGGCCCGTCGCGCGAACGTCGTCTCGGCCGGCGTGTCGAGCGCACTGCCCGTCTTCATCGAGCGTGCGAACGGCGCGATCCTCGTCGACGTCGACGGCAACCGGTTCCTCGACTTCGGCGCCGGCATCGGCGTCACGACGATCGGCCACACGGAGGAGCGCGTCGTCGCCGCGGCCGCCGCACAGCTGCAGGACGTCATCCACACGCTCTTCACCGTCACGCCCTACGAGGAGTACGTGCGCGTGGCCGAGCTGCTGGCCGAGCACACGCCCGGCAACTGGGCGAAGAAGTCGGTGCTCGTGAACTCGGGCGCCGAGGCCGTCGAGAACGGCGTGAAGATCGCCCGCAAGCACACCGGTCGCCGCGCCGTCGCGGTGCTCGACCACGCGTACCACGGCCGAACGAACCTCACGATGGCGATGAACTACAAGGCCATGCCGTACGGTGCGGGCTTCGGCCCCTTCGCCGGCGACGTCTACCACGCGCCGGGCTCGTACCCCTACCGAGACGGCCTCTCGGGCGCCGACGCGGCCGCCCGCACCATCGGCTATCTCGAGAAGGTCGTCGGCGCCGCCGACCTCGCCTGCCTCGTGGTCGAACCGATCCAGGGCGAAGGCGGATTCATGGTGCCGGCCGAGGGCTTCCTGCCGACGCTGCAGGCGTGGTGCACCGAGCACGGCGTCGTCATGATCGCCGACGAGATCCAGTCGGGCATGGCCCGCACCGGCCGCTACTACGCGAGCGAGCACTTCGGGTGGGAGCCCGACCTCGTCCTCAGCGCGAAGGGCATCGCGGGCGGCCTCCCGCTCGCGGCGGTCACCGGCCGGGCCGAGATCATGGATGCCTCCCACCCCGGCGGCCTCGGCGGCACGTTCGGCGGCAACCCCGTGGCGTGCGCGGCGGCGATCGCGGTCTTCGAGGCGATCGAGGAGAA
Source organism: Agromyces sp. NPDC055658 (assembly GCF_053618155.1). NCBI lineage: Bacteria > Bacillati > Actinomycetota > Actinomycetes > Micrococcales > Microbacteriaceae > Agromyces > Agromyces sp. NPDC055658. The sequence goes on from NZ_JBSHHD010000028.1 coordinate 9,203, forward strand.
CGACCTGCTCGCCGAGGGCCGCCGCATCGAGGCGACGCTCATGTCGGGGCTCGAGCGGCTGCAGCAGCGCTACGACACGATCGGCGACATCCGCGGCAAGGGCGCGATGATCGCGATCGAGCTCGTCGAGCCCGGCACCCGCGACACGTCGAAGCGTCCGAACCCCGAGGCGGTCGCGTCGCTCGTCGCCTACGCCGCGCAGCAGGGCGTCCTGTTCCTCAGCGCCGGCACGTACGGCAACGTGCTGCGATTCCTGCCCAGCCTCGCCATGAGCGACGAGCTCATCGAAGACGGCCTGCGCGTGCTCGACGACGGCCTCGCGGCCCTCGGCTGAGCCCGTGTCCGGTACCTTCTCCGTCGCCGATTCCGTCCAGCTCGCCGTGGTCGAACGCAGTGGTTTCATCGAGTCCCGGCACGCCGGCTCCGCCGTCGTGCTCTCCCCAGAAGGCGAGGTCGTGCGCTCGCTCGGCGACGTCGCGACCCCCGTCTTCCCTCGCTCGGCGATGAAGCCGTTCCAGGCCGTCGCCGTGATGACGTCGGGCGTCACGCTCCGCGGCGAGGACGCGGCGATCGCGATGGCCAGCCACTCCGGCACGGCCGCGCACGTCGCCCTCGTCGAGGGTCTGCTCGCCCGTGCCGGCATCCCCGAGTCGTCGCTCGGCTGCCCGCCCGCCATGCCGGGCGACCGCGTCGCCCGCGACGAGCTCATCCGCCGCGGCTCGCCGAAGCGTCGCGGCTACATGACCTGTTCGGGCAAGCACGCCGCCATGCTGCTGGCATGCGCGGCGAACGAGTGGCCGCCGGGCGGCTACCTCGACCCCGAGCATCCGTTGCAGAAGCGCATCCTCGACGTGCTCGAACGCCTCACGGGCGAACGGCCGGCTGCGACCGCGATCGACGGGTGCGGAGCCCCCGTGCACGCGGTGAGCCTCACGGGGCTCGCCCGCGGGGTCCACAAGATCACGACCGCCCAGGCCGGATCGCCGTTCGCGCTGTACCGCGAATCCGCGGCGCTCACCGCCGCGGCGCGCGAGCACGGCTGGGCCGTGGCCGGCCCGGGCCAGCCCGACACGGTCGCGATCGAGCGCCTCGGCGTGTTCGCGAAGTTCGGCGCCGAGGGCGTCATGATCATGTCGGCCCCCGACGGCACGACGACCGCCGTCAAGGTGCTCGACGGCTCGAACCGCGCGTCGACGATCATCGCACTGCGGCTGCTCGCCGCTGCGGGCGCGGTCGACGACGCCGCGATCGACGACGTGCAGACCGAGCTCGACCTCTGGGTCATGGGCGGCGAGCGGCGCGTCGGCGAGGTCCGCGCGACCGTCTGAGCCGCGCCGCGCCGCGCGCACGACGAACGAGGGATGCCTCGGCCGGATCCATCCCGCCGAGGCATCCCTCGTTCGTTGCTGCCGCGCCGCCGGCGACCGGCGGCGCAGCAGCCGGTCGTCAGCCCAGCCTGGCGAGACGCTTCTGGCGCGCCGCCCGGGAGACCTGGGCGCCGACCACGAGCACGAGGGCGATGATGAACACCGCCGACGCGATGACGTTCGCCTCCGCAGGGATGCCGCGCGCCGCCGAGATGTAGATGTACTTCGGGAACGTCGACACCGAACCGGAGTTGAAGTTCGTGATGATGAAGTCGTCGAAGCTCAGCGCGAACGACAGCAGTGCGGCCGCCGCGATGCCCGGCATGAGGAGCGGGAAGGTGACCCGCCAGAACACCTGTGCGGGCGAACCGTAGAGGTCTCGACCGGCCTCTTCGAGGGCCGGGTCGAGGCTCGCCACGCGGGCCTTCACCGTCACCACGACGAAGCTGATGCAGAACATCGTGTGCGCCAGGATGATCGTCGTCATGTCCTTCGCCACCCCGGCCGCGAGGAACTGGGCGGCGAGGCCGGCACCGAGCACGACCTCGGGGGTCGCCATCGGCAGGAACAGCAGCAGGCTGATCGCCGAGCGTGCCCGGAACCGGTAGCGCACGATCGCGATGGCGATCATCGTGCCGAGCACCGTCGCGGCGACCGTCGCGACGAGGCCGATCACGATGCTGTTCGCGAAGGCCTCGCACACCGCGCCGCCCTCGACGTTGCAGACGTTGATCCACTTGTCGAAGGTGAAGCCGCGCCACGAGATGTTCGACTTGATCGAGTCGTTGAAGCTGAACACGAACGTGTACGCGATCGGGATCAGCAGGAACACGAAGGCGATGACCGTGTAGACCGGCAGCAGCCAGTCGCCGAGCCCGAGCCGGCGCGGGCGGACCCGGCCGCCGGCCGGCTTGTTCGCGTCGAGCTGCTCGTTCTCGCTGAGCCCGCCGAGGACGGCGGCCGCCTGGACTTCTCCGCTCACAGCAGGTCCTCCGTCCCAGAGCGCTTCACGTAGATGCCGACGAGCACGAGGATCGCCGCCATGAGGATGATCGACAACGCCGCCGCTGCCGGATAGTTGAGCAGCACGAGGAAGTTCGCCTCGATCACGTTGCCCATCATCTGGGTGTCTGGACCGCCGAGGAAGTCGCGGCTCGCGTTCACGTAGTCGCCCGCGGCGGGGATGAAGGTGAGCAGCGTGCCCGCGACGATGCCGGGCATCGACAGCGGGATGGTGACCTTGCGGAACACGTGGAACGGGTTCGCGTACAGGTCGCTGCCCGCCTCGAGGTACCGCACGTCGAGGCGCTCGAGCGTGGTGTACAGCGGCAGCGTCATGAACGGGATGAAGTTGTACGTCAGACCGAAGATCACGGCGAACGGCGTGCCCGTGAAGTGGGCGTCGGGGGCCATCAGCGACAGGGCCTTGAGCGAGGTGATGATGAACGACTCGTCCGACAGGATCTGCTTCCATGCGAGCGTGCGCAGCAGGAAGCTGATGAAGAACGGGGCGATCACGAGCACGAGCATGAGGCTCTGCAGGAGCGGCCAGCGGCGCGCCTTGACGCCGATGAAGTACGCCAGCGGGTAGCTGATCACGAGCGCCGCGATCGTGGCGACGAGCGCGTAGCCGAACGAACGCAGGATGTGCGGCCAGTACAGGGTGACGACGTCGACGTAGTTCTGCCAGTTGAAGGCGTAGTCGTAGACGCCGATGTCGCCGAACTCGCTCGGCGCCTGCAGCGAGGTGAGGATGAGCGAGACCAGCGGGGTCAGGAAGAACAGCACCAGGTAGGCGATGCCGGGCAGCAGCAGGAACAGCGCGATGGGGCTGCGCTTTCGCTGTGCCTGCGGCTGCGCCTCGGCGGTCGAGAACGCTGCGAAGGCCATGTCAGTGCTCCTCGAGCTCCGAGACGAGCGCCTCGCGGTGCAGCGCGGCGAGCGAGGTCGTCGACGCGTCGTCCTGGAAGCGGGTCTCGTCGGGGCCGTCTTCGAGGCCGAAGCCGTGCTCGACGGCCCAGCTGATCCACACCTCGCTGCCGAGACCGGCGACGGGCCCGAAGCCGATGTTCTGGGCGAACACCATGACCGTGCCGTGGCCCGGGATCTCGACGAGGTACTGGGTGCTCACACCCGAGAACGACACGTCCACGACACGACCGGGAGCGAGGACGTTGCGGTTCGCGTCGGCGGCGGGCGCCTCCCGGTGCAGCGAGACCTTCTCAGGCCGGACGCCGACCGTGACCTCGCCCTGATGGCGCTGCGCGCGAGCCGCGGGCACGACGATGCGCGCCCCGGCCGACTCGACGGTGATCGCGTCGGCGGTCGTCGAGACGACCTGGCCGGTGAACAGGTTCGACTGACCGAGGAAGTTCGCGACGAACGCCGTGCGAGGCAGTTCGTAGAGCTCCTCGGGAGCGCCCATCTGCTCGATCGCGCCCTTGTTCATGACCGCGACGGTGTCGGCCATGGTCATGGCCTCCTCCTGGTCGTGGGTCACGTGGAGGAAGGTGAGGCCCACCTCCTCCTGAATGGCCTTGAGCTCGAGCTGCATCTGGCGGCGCAGCTTGAGGTCGAGTGCGCCGAGCGGCTCGTCGAGCAGCAACAGCGCCGGGCGGTTCACGATCGCACGGGCGAGCGCGACGCGCTGCTGCTGACCGCCCGAGAGCTGCTGGGGCTTGCGTTGCGCGATGTGATCGAGCTCGACGAGCTTCAGCGCTTCGTGGGCCTTCGCCATCGGGTCGGCGATCTTGCGGCGCTTGAGCCCGAACGCGACGTTCTCGATGATCGTCATGTGCGGGAAGAGCGCGTAGCTCTGGAAGACCGTGTTCACGGGGCGCTCGTGCGCCCGCGTGCTCGTGACATCGCTGCCGCCGATGAGGATGCGGCCCTGCGTCGGCTCCTCGAGGCCGGCGACGAGTCGGAGCGTCGTCGTCTTGCCGCAGCCCGACGGACCGAGCAGGGCGAAGAACGAGCCGGCGGGGATCTTCAGGTCGAGGTTCTCGATGGCCGTGAAGCCGGGGAACCGCTTCTGGATGCCGACGAGTTCGAGGTCGGCCCCGCGTTCGGCGAATTCTCGGATCGCCATCGTCACGACCCCAGCAGGATGCTCTGGAACTCGGCCTGGTACTTCTGCTCCTCGGCACCCGACAGCGAGCGGAAGATGTGCGCCTGCTGCAGCGTCTCCTCGTTCGGGAAGATGAGCTGGTTCTCGGCGAGTTCGGGGTCGATCGCGGCGGCGGCCTCCTTCGCGCCGACGACCGGCGTGATGTAGTTCACCCACGCGGCGACCTCGGCGGCGACCTCGGGCTCGTAGTAGTAGTTGATGAGCGTCTCGGCGTTCGTCTTGCGGGGCGACCCGATCGGCACGAGGAAGTTGTCGTTCCACAGCGTGCCGCCGGCCGACGGGAGGGCGAACTCCCACTTGTCGCCGGCCTCGGCGTTGATCACGGTGATGTCGCCCGACCACACGATGGCGGCGAGGGTGTCCTCGCTCTTCAGGTCCTCGAGGTACGAGTTGCCCTTGATGTTGCGGACCTGGCCGTTCTCGACCTGCTCGCGCAGGATCTCGATGGCGGCGGTGTACTCGTCGTCGCCCCAGTCGCCGGCGATGTCGGTGCCGTTCTCGAGCATGATGCACCCCATCGTGTCGCGCATCTCGGAGAGCACGCCGATGCGGCCCTTGAGCGACGGGTCCCACAGGTCGGACACGCTCGTGAGCCCGCCGGGGATCGCCTCCTTGTTCCAGGCGATGCCGGCGAAGCCGCCCTGCCAGGGCACGGTGAACTCGCGGCCCTTGTCGAAGTCGGGGTCGCGGAGCGCCGGGTTGAGGTTCGCGAGGTTCGGGATGTTCGCATGGTCGAGCGCCTGGGTGTAGCCGAGGCGGATCCATCGGGCGGCCATCCAGTCGGTGAGCACCGCGAGGTCGGCGTCGATGTCCTGGCCGAGCGCGAGCTGGTCCTTCACCTTGCCGTAGTAGGTGTTGTTGTCGTCGACGGCGACGTCGTAGTTGACCTCGATGCCCGTCTGCTCGGTGAACGCCTGGAGCGTCGGGTAGTTGCCCGCGTCGTCTTCGTCGATGTACGCGGCCCAGTTGGCCCAGTTGAGGGTCTTGTCCGTCTCCGACTTGTCGGCGGCGGGAGTCGGCTTCGCCTTGCCGCCGCCGGTCGAGCAGGCGGCGAGCGCGAGGGCGGTCGCGCCGGCGCCGGCGCCGGCGAGGAGGGTTCGGCGATTCAGCTGCGACTGGCGCGCCTTCGCGATCAGTGCACGGATCATCGGGTCTTGAGGCAGGGGCCGAGAGCTCACGGGGGACTCCATTTCGGTGGCAAGCGCATACGGGGTGGGATGATCCTGACACAGGGTGCACCGGTTGTGCAGTACATGGTGTCCGAATCGTTAATTTCTGAGAACGTTCTGCACGGAATCAGTTCCGGATCGCGTCCGGGACAGCGGATTCGGTTGCCGACCCGCCTGCAGGCCAACTGATCCGACGTGCAGGGCCGCCCGGCGGTCGCATCCACCCCTGCCCGGCGCCGTCGTCGAGAAGCGGCGGCAGGCCCCGCTCGGTCACGAGCGCGCGGTACTCGGTCGCCCCGCCTCGGACGAGCACGACCGCCCGCTCGCGGACGGGGGCGGCCAGCGACCAGTTCGCGGACCACCCGTCGGCACTACCCACGAAGACCGTGGGCGTCGCGGACGTCGCGGTCGCCGGGCCCACGTCGACCGGCGCGACAGGCGAGCCCGGCACCACCGGGACGACGATCGCGCCGAGCGCTCCGAACCGCTCGGCGTCGCCGGCGGGGTCGACCGTCACGACGGCGTACCGACCGCCCTCGGCGAGTTCGACGGGTGGCGCCGCACCGGCGGGCGAGACCCCGAACTCGTGAGCGTCCGGGCGAGGGTCGACGGGACGAGGGCCGGCCGCGGCCGATGCGGCCGCAGGCAGGGCGCACTGCACGCGATGACCGCGCCACTGCCCCGCCCCGGGGACGTCGTCGGCCCGCCACAGCTCCCCCACTCCCCCCGCCTGCAGCAGGTCGGCCTTCGTGGGCTGGCGCAGGAGCAGGCGCGCGCCGAACGCATCGCGCAGCTCGTGCGGGACGCCGAGCCATTGCACGACCGACGCGACCACCGCGACGCCGCGGCCGCGGCCCTCTCGCGCGAGACGGCCGATTCGCTCGAGGGCGAGCGCGCGGTAGTCGTCGGGCCAGGTGCGGAATCGCCGATCGAGGTCGTCGATGATCACGAGTTGCGGCAACCGGACTGCCGAGTGCGCGGCGATCGCATGCTCGAGCGACTCGAGCGTGTCCCACACCTGGCTGCGGGCGCCGGTCAATCGGACGACCGACCCGGGACCGCTACGCCGCGTCGCTGATTCGCCGAGCGAGGCGAGCACGCTCGACCGCCCGCTGCCGGGCGTCCCGGCGACGAGCAGGTGCCCGTCGGACCCCGCGCGCCACTCGGCAGCACCGCGCCGCTGCCGATCGGGTTCGTCGACGATGCCGAAGACGAGTCCGGCCTCTGAGCCTCCCGCCGCGGATCGGCCTGCGATCGAGGCGGTGAACGCTGCGAGCTCCTCGCTCGTGATCACCGCCGGGAGCGGATCGAGCCACGGGCGGCGCGCCCTGCCGAGGCCCGCGGCGGCGACCTTCGCCCCGAGCACGGCGGCCTGGTCGGCGACGGCCGACTGGAACAGCATGGCGTCGCCGTCGCCCCGATCGATGACGCCACGACCTGGCGCGTCGGGCGGGATCGCGGCCGCGGCCTCGGTGCCGACGACCGCGAGGCTGTCGGATCGCTGCATGACTCGGAGCGATACCCGGATCGCGCAGTTCGCCGTGATCTGCTCGCGCACGACGCCGTTCGGTCGCTGCGAGGCGAGCACGAGGTGCACGCCGAGCGAGCGTCCCCGCCCCGCGATGTCGGCGACGACCGCGCCGAGCTCCCCGAACTGCTCGATCATCGCCTGGAACTCGTCCACGACGATCACGAGCCTCGGGAGATCGACCGCGTCGGCCAGTTCGCGCACGTCGCGCGCTCCGGCGTCGGCGAGCACCGACTCACGATGGCGCAGCTCCGCGCGCAGGCTCTCGACGGCGCGGCGCGCCTCCGCACCGTCCAGGTCCGTGACCACACCGGTCACATGCGGCAGCTCGCGGATCGGCTCGAACGCGGCGCCGCCCTTGAAGTCGACGAGCAGGAACGACACCTCATCCGGCGCGTACGCGCGCGCGAGCGCGGTGAGCCAGGCGAGCAGGAACTCGCTCTTGCCGCTGCCGGTCGTCCCGCCGACGAGTGCATGCGGGCCGTGCCGCACGAGGTCGAGCTCGAGCGGGCCGGTCGCCGTGCACCCGACCGCGACGGCCAGGCTCGCACGCTCGACGCCTCTGCGACCGGCTGCCGGCGCAGGCAACTCGGTGAGCGCGACGCGACTGGGCAGCAGCGACGCCTGCGGACCTGCGATCCGCTCGGCGAGCGCGGCGGCCGACTCGCTCCACCCGCGCGCCGCCGCGCGCGACACGAGCACGGGCTCGATCGTCGCCGGCGCGGCGCCCGTCGTCGTCTCGAGGCGGGCGCGCCCCGGGCCCAGCAGCCGCACGACGGCTCCGAGGCCCGGCGGAATCGACCCGACGTCGCTCGCGATCACGATGCGCGCCGCGGCCGGCGCACCGACGCGCTTCGCCTGTTCGGGATCGGCCACCTGGTCGACGACGCGGATCGGACCCGCCGCGCGCCCGGAGGCCGGTGCGCCGACGCGCACCGCATGCCGCACCGAGCGGTCCCGGTCGCCGCCGTCGCCCGCGTGCGGCAGTCGAGCGGCCCACGCCCACTCGGGCGCGTCGGGGAGGTCGAGCTCCACCGTGCGCGGATCGGCGTGGTGCGCGCACGACACGAGGGCGGCGCGGGCAGCCGCCCGCGCGAGTCCGGGCGACCCGACGAACGCGATGCCCTGCGACGCGTCGACCACCACCGGTGCGCCGCCGAGCCGGGCAGCCGCTTCGAGCACGGCGCGGTCGCGGGCATCGGCGACCACGCCGTCGACGCGGACCGCGCTGCGCACGGCGCCGACGCCGACGACGACCGGCCCCGGGCGCTCGCCTGCCCAGGCAGGCCGGACCGCGCGCTCGACCAGTGCGGCAGCCGATGGGGTCGCCCGCCAGGCCGCACGGCGCTCCTCATCGTGACGGGCGTGGATCTCCGCCTCGAGCGACGCGAGCAGCCCAGCACGTTCGAGCTCCGCACGGCGCCGGCGACGGCGGACCTGCCGACGAGCGTCGAGCACCGAGGCGACCGCCACCAGCGGCCCCAGCGCCGCGAACATGAGCGAGTACATCGACCCGGTGACCGCCCACAGCGCGATGGCCCCGGCGACGGGCGCGACCGCCGCGAGCATCGGGAAGCCGGGTCGCTCCGGCTCGGCCGGCGCCGGCGGCAGGCTCAGCGGCAGATGCACGACGGGTTCGGCGAGCTCGGTCTGGTCCACCCGGTCATCCGAACATCCGTGCACCCCGGTCGTCGTGCGTCCGCCGCCCGCCGTGCACCGATCCGGCCGCGACGCGACTGTGGAGGACGGGTCAGTCCACCGAGAAGTACTGCTCGGCGAGCTCCACCCGGCTGCCGCGAGGCACGAGATAGCGGCGGCCGGGCTCGCACCGGAGCGCGCCGTCGTCGGGACGTCGCACGACGGTGCCGTTGCTCGAGAACCGGTCGGCGACCCACATCGTTCCTTCGTGCTCGCCGAACTCGAGATGGGTCTTGGAGACCGAGAGCGTGTGATCGGCGATCTGCACGAGGTGGTCGAACCGTTCGCCGGGCTGCGGCATCGGCTTCCGGCCGATGAGCCCCGAGCCGAACACCGTGCGCGTCTCGCCGGTGCTGAACCGAAGCGAGAAGCGCGGGCGACCGGGCTCGTCGACCGACGGGTCGGCCGGAGCCGGTGCATCCTCGATGGGCTCGGCCGGCCGGAATCCCTCGATCGGAACGCTGATCACCCCGCTGTTGCGCTGCGACGTGCGCGGCAGCCGCTCGACCCGGGTCGTGTCGCCCGGACGCGGATCGGGCCTGCGGCGCGACTCCGGGGTCGCGCTCGTCGAACTGCCGCACTCGCCGCAGAACATCGCGTCGGCGGGCAACTCGGCACCGCAGATCCGGCAGTTCACGAACGCACTCCTCTCCGGCTGACAGCGTACCCGCCGAGCGAGTTGAGCGAGATCGCCGCCCGGAGCCGGTCGCGAGTACTCCGCGAGACGCCGAGTCGACGGCGGAGCTCGTCGACCGTCTCCCACACGCGGTGGTCGTCGCCGTGACCCGGTCCCCCGGGTGCGTAGACCGCACGGTCGACGACGGACGCGAGGACGAGCGGGGCGAGCCCGCCCACCGTGGCCGCCTGCTCGGCGCGCGTCGCGGTCGGCACGATCGCGTACCCGTAGTCCGCGGCCGAGTCGGCGAACTCGAGCCAGCCGCCCTCGATGCGCTCGACCGCCGTCGGCGCGCGTCGGCGCAGGCGACGCCGCCGGAGTTTCGCCACCACGATCGCGAGGAAGGGGCTGCACAGGGCGACCGCGCCGACGAGCACGATACCGGTGATCTCAAGGCCTGCGAACATGGCTTGCAGCCAATCGTCGCCGTCGTCGCCGCCATCCGGCGTCGAGCCGGGACCGGCATCGTCGTCGACGAGCGGCGTGCGCTCCGCGGGCGGCGGCAGCACCGACTCGGGGCGCGACACGACCTTGGCCTGCTCGGGCTCGCGCTCGGGGATGGGTCGTGGCACGGGATTCGGATCGATCGGCAGCCACGCCCCGTCGGAGGTCTGCACCTCGATCCACGCCTGACGGTCGGCGCTCGTGAAGCGCACGCTCCCTGTCGAGGCATCCCGTTCGGAACCTGGACCCGGCAGGTAGCCGACGACGACGCGTGCCGGGAAGCCGATCTCGCGGGCCATGAGCGCCGCGGCGACGGCATACTGCTCGCCGTCGCCGACCATCGGCTGCTCCGTCACGAGCTCCTCGATCCGGTCGAGCGCGTGCCCCGACCGGCTCGGCTCCTCGCCCTCGAGCCCGTGGCTGACGTATCCGTCGCGATGGAATCCCTCGATCACCCCGGCGAGCCGTTCGCCCGGCGTCGCGGTCGCCGGCGCCCACTCGTCGATGAGGTCGACGAGGCGAGCAGGCAGTTCGGGAAGGGGCGGCATCACGCTCGTACCGGGTTCGAGTGATGCGAGGTCGGACGGCGACGCCGGGACCACCGAGTCCGCGACGTACCGGTCGCCCGACCGGAGGCCGTCGACGACCGCACCGGTGCCAGTGGCGTCGTTGTAGAAGTACGACTCGGCGAGCCGGTCGGCGCGGGGCCCGGCGAACTCGATGCGCTTGAGCCGGCCGATGCCCGGCACCCAGACGTCGCGGTAGCCCTCGACGGCGACATCGATGCGTTCGGTCGTGCCGCCGTCGACGGGCTGGTCGAGCCGGTACGGCACGCGGCTGAACCGGCCCGACGGACCCGAGCCGTCGGAGCCGCCGACCGAGTACACGATGCCGTCGTACGTGTCGAGCACCGCGACCACGAGTCCCGCACCCTCCGGCAGGCCGCCCACGTCGAGCATCGGCTCATCGGCGGAGTCGGGGGCGAAGGCCGTGCGGAACCCCGCGAGCGGGCTGTCGTGATCGTTCGGCTCGAACGGCGGCTGCAGCTCGGCGCGGACGACGCTGCGCGGCGGCGTCGGCAGCGCCACCGCCGCAGCGGTCGCCCCGACGAGCGCGACGGCGACGAGCGCGGATGCCCCGAGCACGCGCCGTGCGTCGGCGAGCGTCGTCTCGACTCGGCGGCCGCCCGCGATCGCCCGCCGGTCGGCGATCCCGATCCGCACGAACCACGCGACGGCAGCGACGAAGAATGCGAGGCCGGCCTCGAGGGCGAAGTCGTCGTGCACGACGCCGAGCGCGATGCCCGCGACGAGCAGCAGCGCGGGCGGCAGCGCCGCGGCGGCGGGGCGGTTCGTGCGCAACGCGATCGTGACGGCGACGGTCGAGGCGACGAGACCGAGCAGGAACGGCGGCACGAGCAGCGCCTGATACGAGCCGACCGGCACCGCGATCGTGACGAGCTGCTTCCACGACAGGGCGGCGCCCGCGACGAGCTCGACGAGTCCGTCGGGCGTCGGCAGCACGCCGAAGAGCGCCCGGTCGGGCACCGCGACCGGAACCCCCAGCACGAGATACGCGGCCACGACGGCGACGGCGACGAGCCAGGCGGGCCACGACCAGCGCGCCCCGGCGAGGCCGATCCCGCAACCGGCGAGGATCGCCGCTCCCGCGGCGGCGAAGAACGCGGGGCTCTCGTAGATCGGCCACCACGGGATCATCGCCGCCGCGAGCATCGCCGCGACGAGCGCGATGCTGATCGCGACCGACCAACCCCGACCCGGTCCGGGTCCCATCCGCGCCGTCATGCGACCGAGGCCGATCTCGCGAGCATCGCACGCAGGTCCTCGAGGTAGCCGATGCCGAACACGGTGAGGCCGCCGACGGTGCGTGCCGTCGGCTGCGACTCCGGCGCGCACTGCACGGCGACCACCTCGACGCCGGCCGGTACCCGGCTCGCCGCCGAGCGCAGCGGACCGACCCCGCGTGCCGAGCCGGTGACGAGGAAGGCGAGCGAGAGCCCGTGCAGCGTCTCGGCCGCGCTCCGCGCGACGTCTGGCAGCGGCGCGACGCGGTCGTCGCGCTCGACGACGCAGAGGGCGTCGACGAGCCGGTCGCGGGAGACGGTCGGCAGCTCGCGCATCGCACCCGTGCGACCGGCGTGGCGCCCGGACACCACGAATGCGACGCTCCGCGCGTCCCGGATGGCGCGCGCCCCGACCGATGCCGCGGCGCCCACCGCGAGCTCGAACTCGGCGTCGTCGGTGTACGCGCCGGGCTCGAGGTCGAGCAGCACCATCAGCCGGCTTCGCCTCGACTCCTCGAACTGGCGCACCATGAACGTGCCGGTCTTCGCGCTCGACCGCCAGTGGATGTATCGGCGGTCATCGCCCGGCAGGTACTCGCGGAGCGCGTGGAACGCGATGTCGCTCGTCGTGAGGTCGCGGGTCGGCGATCCCTCGAGGTCGCGGATGAACCCCGTGCTGAGCGCCGACACCGCCACCGTGCGCGGGTGCACCCGGAGCTCGGCCGTGTCGGACCAGACGATCTCGCGCCGCATGAGCCCGATCGGGTCGGCGCGCACCGTCCGCGCCGGTCCGATCGGAACGATCCCGCGCCGTTCGGTCGGGATGCGGAGCACCTCGTCGACCGTGCCGCCGCGCGGCAGGCCGGGCAGCACGCGCTCGATCACCCGTTCGCCGACCGGGACCTCGAGCTGCACGCCGCCGAAGCGCCGCGGACCGGGGTTGCTCGCGACGAGGCGCGCCTCGGCGTGATCGCCGACGACGACGCGAGGCATCGGCAACGACAGGCGGACCTCGCCGGCGCCGCGCCCGACGAGCCACAGCGCCGCGACCGCGACGAGCACGACGAAGGCCCAGCCGAGCGCGATGATCTCGACGAGCCCCCAGCTGTAGCCGACGACGAGCGAGACGGCCGCCGCTGCGGCGACGGACCAGCCGAGCGGCGTGACCACGCCGCGCACGGCGGCGGTCCACCGCATCGCCGCGCCGGCGGCGGATCGACCGCCGAGCACCGCACGCGCGATGACGACCGCGAGCAGGCCCTGCTTCCGTGCCTCCTCGGGGATCGTCGTTCGCGTCGCGGAAAGGCTCACACGACCTGCTTCGTCGATGGCGGCGGGGTCTCGATGAGCACCTGCGCGACCAGGTTCGACGTCGTCACGCCGTCGAACTCGGCCTCGGGATCGAGGATGAGCCGGTGCGCGAGCACCGGCTCGGCGAGCGCTTTCACGTCGTCGGGCACGACGTAGTGCCGGCCGCGGCCGGCCGCATGCGTCTTCGCCGTCCGGATGAGCGCGAGCGCGCCGCGCACGCTCACGCCGAGTCGCACCTCGCGGGCCGTGCGGGTCGCGTCGACGAGGCGCGAGACGTAGTCGTGGATCGTCGGATCGACGTACACCGTGCGCGCGAGCGCTGCGAGGGCGACGACCTCTTCCGCGTCGACGACCGGCTCGACCCGCTGGTCGTGCGCGCGCTGGTCGGCCCCCTCGAGGATCCGGATCGTCGACGCGTGGTCGGGGTAGCCGATCGACGTGCGCATGACGAAGCGGTCGAGCTGGGCCTCGGGCAGCCGATAGGTGCCGGCCTGCTCGACCGGGTTCTGGGTGGCGATCACCATGAACGGGTGCCCGACGGGATGCGTCTGCCCGTCGACCGTGACCTGTCCCTCCTCCATCACCTCGAGGAGCGCCGACTGGGTCTTCGGGCTCGCCCGGTTGATCTCGTCCGCCAGCACGATGCTCGCGAACACCGGGCCGGGGTGGAACTCGAACACCCCCTCGCGCTGGTCGTACACCGTGACGCCCGTGATGTCGCCCGGCAGCAGGTCGGGCGTGAACTGCACGCGATTGCTCGTGCCCGACACCGACTGCGCCATCGCGCGGGCGAGCGAGGTCTTGCCGGTTCCCGGCACGTCATCGAGGAGCAGGTGGCCTTCGCTGAGCAGGGCGGTGAACGCGAGCCGCACGACGCGGTTCTTGCCGAGCAGCACCTCCTCCACGGCGCCGACCAGCCGGTCGAGCGTCGCAGCGAAGCCGGCGGCCTCGTCGGGGGTCATCGTCATTGCTTCTCCTCGTTCTTCGCCTCGTATCGCGCGCTCACGCCGGCGATCCTGACATCCAACCAGACCGTGTCCCCTGGCCCGGCCCCGACGATCTCGCAGCTCGTCGGGGTCTGCGCGGGGCGACCCCGCGCATCGCCGTCCACTCCGCAGCTGAATTCGACCGGGAGGCCAGAATTGTCGGGCGCGTCCGTCCACGACCACGTCGAGCGGCGGGAGTCCCACTGCCGGCTCGGCAGCGCGAACGTGAGGGTGGGCGACTCTCCGGCGGGCAGGATGTCCGACCAGCGTCCGCAGCTTCCCCAGACGGTGCACCCGCGCACCTGGAATCGGCCGGTCTCGCCGAAGTCGAACCGCTCGCTCAGCAGCTCCCGCAGCCAGCCGGATCCGCGGAACTCGCGCTTCGTTCCGGCGATCTGCGTCCCCTGCTCGTCGACGCCCACGATCTCGATCCGCGAGGCCGCGACGTCGACGTCGTCGATGTAGCGGTCCCAGACCTCCGGCCCGTTCCACGCCATCTCGCTGTCGACGCCGTCGACGCCCCCGGGGCCCGGCCGCACGACGGTCCCGGCGACCGCGGTGTGCGCGCACCCCGCCCGGTTGTAGCCCCAGACGACGAACGAGTAGCGGGTCGACTCCGCGGCAGTCCCCGAGAACCGCAGGCTGGATGCCTCGGGGCCGACGCGGACCGTCTCGGCGACGCTGCCTCCCGACGACGGCGGTACGACGCTGCCGGGCGCCGGCGAGGTGACCTGGCATGACTGCGCCCCGCTCGGAACCCCGGTCGCGCCGTCGACGAGCCGCTGCACGAAATAACCCGCGAGGGCGTCGCCGTTCGCCGCGAACGGCGACCAGGTGACGGTCACCGCGCCCGCGGCCGCGTCGCCCGCGACATCGATCGATCCGGCGACGGGCGGCCCGAAGGGCGTGCCGGCGGTCGATGCCGCAGTCCACACGGCGAGCGCGGGATACGCCTCGTTGCGTGCGCTGACGCTGACGGGTACCCGGCTGCCGTTCGCGAGGGCCTGCGAGTCGACGCGGCATTCGCTCGGCGTGCAGGCCGATGCCGCGGCCACCTCCGTCGCGACTCCGGCGACCGTGACCACGTACGAGTGCACGGGGCTCCCCGATCCCGTCGCGACCGGGTCCCATTCGATGCCGAGCCGCCCGTCCAGCGGGAGCGCGGTGAGGCCGCCGGGAGGGGCGGGGATGACGTCGGACCAGACGGGTCCGGGCGCGACCTGGGGATCGGAGAAGCCGATGCCGTTGCGCGCCCGGATGCGTACGTCGACGGCGTTCCCGCGGCCGTTGCCCGGGGTGTCGACGGTGCAGGTCGTGGCCTGGCACATCGTGGTGGCGAGCGCATCGCCCGTGCCGGGGTCGGTGAGCGCGATCTCGTAGCCCGTGATGGGCGAGTTGTTGAAACCGCCGGCCCCGAAGGCGACGTCGAGCGTGCCGTCGCCGAAGCCCGTCACGGTCGGCGCGACGACGGGATCCGGGCGGTCCTGGACCGAAACGGTCACGGAGCCCCAGGCTCGTCGCGACGCCTCGCCCGTCGCGTCCTCGACCTGATACCGCACCGTCGTGTTGACGGGCGGCGCATCGGCTGCCGCCGTCACGGTGAGCGTCGAACGATCGGCGCTCGGCGTGATCTCGATGCCGTCGCCGATTCCCTCGAGGTCGACGGCGACGACGCGCAGCGGCGTCTCGGGGAACGGGTTCGTCTCCTCGTCGTTCGCGAGCACGTCGATCGTCGTCGTCCGCCCGCGGGCTGCGATCGCCCGGTCGTCGATCGGGCTGGCGACGGGCTTCGTCGAGGGCACGACGCGCAGCTCGATGCGCCCGCCCGAGCCGGATCCCGACGCATCGGCGACGTCGACGACGACGGCGGACCGCGCGCCGATCGGGGTGTCGGCGCGCGCTGCGACCGTGAGCTCGTCGCCGTCGAGACGCACGTCGAAGCCCTCGGCCTGCGGCGGCAGCACACGGTAGCTGAGGTCCGCCGACGCCGTCGCGGCGGGCGGGCTCGTCAGTCGGCGCAGGTCGATCTGCTTCGTCTGGCCCGGCTCGAAGTCGATCACGGTGCCGGTGATGGCCGGCGGCTCGTCGTCGTTCGCACGCACTTCGATGGGGATCACGATCGTGCCCGTGCGCGCGGTCGGGTCATCGGGGCCGTCGCCGTCCGTCACGGTGAACGAGATCGAGGCCGGACCTGAGTAGCCCTGCTCGCTTCGGAACCTCAGGGTGTCGCGATCGACCACGAGCGAGGTCCCGTCGCTGTGCGAGGCGAGCACGCTCGCCTCGTCCGTGATGTGGACGGGCTTGCCGGACGCGGCGATGACGAAGTCGGCGAGTTCGAGTTCGACGCTCTCGCCGCTCGCGACCTCGACATCGGGCGCATCGGCGCGCAGCTGCGGCAGGGCGTCGTCTCGTCCGGGGACCCTGATGAAGGCATAGGCCACCAGGCTCGGGTCCTCCGGGTGACTCACGACGAACGGCACGACCCGTCGACGGTCTTCGATCTCGACCCTGATCGACCCGTCACGCAGCACCTGGGCGCCACGCCGGTACCCGTCGACGAGGTCGACGCCGACGCCGTCGACGTCGCCGTCGGCGAGGAAGACGTTCTCCAGCACCGGGACGACGACGGACTCCTCGCCGACGATGTCGGTGAGGCCGAGCACCGTGTCGGATGCCTCGGGCCGGGCGAGCGGGGCATCCGGGTCCGCGACCACCGTGAGGAAGGCCGTGGCCTGTCCGAGCGCCTCGTTCTCGATCGTGTAGATGAAGGAGGACTTGCCGGAGCCGGGCGGGACGTCGACCTCGATACGCCCCTCCTCGACGGTGCGAGCCGTCGCGTCGCCGCGGTTCCTCGTGACGCGGATGACGCGCAGATCGCCGCCACCGGGATCGGAGTCGTTGTCGAGCACCTGCACCGTCACAGTGCGGTCCGGACGCACGGTGACGAGATCTTCGACCGCGATCGGGGCGGCAGGCCGGTCGACGCGCGGAGCGATGCCGACGCGCACCGTGCCCTCCGCGCGGGCACCGAGGGCGTCGACGACCGAGTAGGCGAATTCCTCGGTACCGGACGCGTAGACGCCGGCCCGGTAGTCGAGCCAGTCCGGGCCCGTCGCTTCGACGACACCTCGTTCTGGATTCGACTGCTGGCCGAGCAGTTGCACGGAGTCGCCGTCGGGGTCGACGCCAGACAGCGGGACGGGGATGCGCACCTTCTCACCCGCGATGACGCGCGCCGTCACCGTCTCCGGTACGGGCGGTGTGTTCGTCTCGGGTTCGGCCTCGCGGACGGAGATCGCGACGACGGCATCGGCGACCTGGCCGCCCGACTCGATGCGGTAGCGCGCACGGTAGTCGCCCGCCACCTCGGGGGCGAAGTAGCGCAACCGTTCGCCTGACGCGAAGAGCAGTCCGGCGTCGGGCTCTTCCACGAGGTCGGGAACGAGTTCGAACGGCAGCCCGTCGGGCTGCTCGTCGTTCTCGAGCACGGGGATGTCGATGACGTCGCCCGTGCGCATCGAGATCGTGTCGGGCGCCGCGACCGGAGGCTGGGCGGCCTCGGGTTCCGGTATCTCGACCAGCGTCACCTGGCCGGCCGCCTCGGCGAGCCCGTTGCTGACCCGGTACCCGAACACGGTCGAGCCGGTCTCGAGCGGTGCGATGAGCGTCACCCGCAGCAGCCGGTGGTCGACGACCTCGACGCGGAATCCGTCACCCGGCCGGGACCGCTCCGCATCCGTCACGACGAGGACGCCGCCGGTCGGGTCGATGTCGGTCGCGAGCACGTCGATGTCCGCCGGCTGCCCAACTCGCACGAAGGCCGTGTGCGGCACGGTGACCGGAGTGGTGTCGCGGTCGGGTGGCGCCTGCACCTCGACGCGGACGAAGCCCGTGGCCGGCGTGGCTCCGTCGGTGACGGTGTACTCGAGGTAGTGGGTGCCGATCTCGTCGCTCGTGAACCGGAAGGTGCCGCCGTCGTAGTCGGGGGTGATCGTCACGTCGGGCTTCGCCGGCACCGCGCTGAGCTCGACCCGGCCGCCGCCGCCTCGCACGTGACGCAGCGGATCGATGACGATCTCGCGGCCGGCCGTGGCCAGGGCGATGAACGGCTCGGCTTCGAGCGGGACGGCGCCGGCCGGATGCACGTCGACCTCGAGCGTGCCGACCGTCTCGTCCCGGCCGTCCGAGACGACGAGCGAGACCGTGCGGCCGTCGCCCGTCCCGCCGCGCTCGATGAACCCGACCGTGCCCTCGGCCGTCGACGAGACCTGATCGGGCTCCGCGACCTCGGCGCGCCGGAGGAACATCGGGTCGCCATCGGGATCGACCCAGTCGCCGAGCACCGCTGTCGACACCCGCTCGCCGACTCCGACGTCGGCGCGGATCGATCGACGCTGGACCGGCGGCGCATTCTCCTCCGCGGCGCGTACCACGACCGCCACCGAGGCCCGGCTCGAACCGCCGTGCCCGTCGTCGGCGGAGTAGTCGAAGCGCACGGTGCCCGCTGCGTCCGCATCGAGGGTCAGCTGGAGCTGCTGGTCGTCGGAGATGACGTCCAGCCGCGCCCACTCGGGCAGCTCCGCGTCCACCCCGGCGATCGCGAGCACGTCGCCGTTCGCGTCGTAATCGTTCAGGAGGACGGGCAGCACCGTCGTCCGGCCCGGTCGCGCGCCGAACTCGTCGTCCTCGGTGACGGGCGGCGTCCGGCGCTTCTCGATCTCGGGATCGCGGTCGGGGTCGTTGCGCTCGACCTCGCGATCATCGCGCTCGGTCTTCATCAGTCGCTGCCAGTCGTCGATGCGCTCGAAGCCGCGATCGGCGACCCAGGTCCGACCGTTGGCGCGGTCGTTGAGCACGATGGCCCGGCCGTTCTCGGCGAATGCGAGCTCGTCGCTCGCCGCGCCGAGTTCGACGGGCCGGTCGCCGTCGTCGCACGAGCGCCACGCCGAACCGCCGGCCCAGGCCGCGTACACGCAGCCCGAGTGCACGACGGGCGCCGCGGGCGTCCCGTCGAGATCCGTCACGGCCGAGCGCACTGCACCGCTGTCGAGATCCACCGCGACGAGCCCGCCTCGATGCGCGATCCAGACCTCATGGCCCTCGTCGGCCGGAACCTGCAGCCGAGGCGCCGCCGACGCACCGATCTCGTCGGCGAGCTCGACCCGGCGACCGTCGAGCTCGAGCACCCGGTCGTCCGCGTCGAAGACGGCCCAGCGACCACCGACCGAGGTCAGCTGCACCTCGTGGTCGGTCGGGAACGGTTCGAGCGACCAGTCGGCGGCGATCTGGTCGCCGTCGGCGGCCGAGACCTCCGCGAGATCGCCGGTCGACGGCGTGTACGCGAACAGCAGGCCGGACGGCGCGGCCGAGATGACGGCGCCCGGTCCGAAGTTGAGATCGGAGTCCGCGCTCTCCTCGAAATCGGCGAAGTCGTCGATCGGGGTCGTCCAGAGCTCGCCGTCGGCGGCGATCACGACCTGGTCGCCCGCGAGCGCGATGGTCGAGGCGTCGGGGGGAACCGGCACGGTGTCGGTGAGGGTCGAGTCCGCGGCGTCGACGACGCCGACGCTCGAGCGGTCGGGGTCGAACACGAGCACGGTCGCGCCGCGCTGCACGATCGTCGAGCCGCCGCCCGTCTCGACCATCGAGTTGAGCTCGAGCGCGGCGGTGCTCGCGCGGCCGACCGACTGCAAGCGCTCGTTCGCGACCCAGACGGCGGCGTCGCCGAGCTCGACGCGCTGCGCCGCATACCCGCCGCTCGTGACCGCGATCGTGGCGACGACCGCGACGACGGCCGTGACCGCGGCCGCGGTGACGATGGCGGACCGATGACGACGCGGGATCGCGAGTCGCATCACCCGACCCCTTCGACGTCGACGCAGCGCTCGGCGCTCGGCGTGCCCGGCTTCCCGTCGCGTGTGACGGTCACGCTCGCGCACACACGGTCGCGACCCGCCGCATCGACCGACAGGATCGTCGCGCGCTGGATCGGCGATGCCTCGCCGTCGACGAGCACGAGGTACGCGTCACCTTGGCGGAGACCCGGATCGCTCCACTCGAACGTCACCTCTTCGCCCGCGGCGGCGCCGCGCAGATCGGTGACGACCGGAATCGTTCTGGTGTTCTGGATCACCGTCGCGATGCCCGCCCCGACGAGCGCGACGAGCAGCACGGCCGCGATCGAGATGCCCCATGCGAGTCGGCGAGCGGTGGGTGGTGTCGATCGCGCGCGACCCGCGGTCGTCTCCGCCGACGCCGGATCGACGGTGGTTCGCGCGGCTGATCGCCGTCGCCGCCGCGCCTGGTCGATGCCGGAGCGGGCGGGACTCACGCGGGTCCGCTCGTCGAGGTCGACGGCGGTCGCGAGCGCCCAGTCGTCCATGGCCACCTCGATCGGCGTCTGCGGGAGCCCGAGCTCCTCCTCCACGGCCTGCAGGTCGCGGATGAACTCGAGCGCCCCGGACTGTCGCGCCTTCGGCTGCTTCGACATCGCCCGGGCGAGCACCGCCTCGAGGCTCGCCGGCACGTCGATGCGGCCGGTCGGCGCGAGCTTCGACTTCCCGATGCGTGCCGTGATCGCCTGCGGCGAGTTGTCGCCGCCCGGGACCTCGAACGGGCTCCGCCCGGCGAGCAGCGAGTAGACCGTCGCTCCGAGGGCCCAGACCTCGCTCGCGACGGTGCCGCTGGTCTCGTCGCGGAGCACCTCGGGTGCCGACCACGGCACCGAGAGTCCGACCGCCTCGGTGGTCTCGGCCTGGCCGAGCGTTGCCGCGATGCCGAAGTCGCTGAGCACCGGGTGACCGTATGCGGTCGTCAGGATGTTGGACGGCTTGATGTCGCGATGCAGCACACCGGATCGGTGGGCCGTCTCGACGGCGCTCGCGACGCGCACCCCGATCGAGAGCACCTCACCGAGCGGCAGTTGCACGGCACGGTAGCGCTGGCCGATCGAAGCCGAGCAGTACTCCATCACGAGGTACGGGCGTCCGTCGGCGGCAACGCTCGCCTGGTACACCGTGAGGATCGAGGGGTGCGAGCTCAGCTGGGCCATCAGATTCGCCTCGGCCTGGAACATCTGCCGGAGGTCGTCGTTGACCACGCCGGCGAGCAGCACCTTCACGGCGACGAGCCGGCGCGGCATGTTCTGCTCGTAGAGGAACACGTCGGCGAAGCCGCCCGAACCGAGCACGCGGATGAACTCGAAGCCCGGAAGGGTCGGCGGGGTGGACGGCAGTCGTCGCGACACGATCCTCCCAGTGTTCATCGGGACAGCGCTCATCGGGACGGCGCGGCAGGGTTCGGTGCCGACGTGGGCCCGCTGCCCCCCATTGTAGGTCGCCGCGGGCGCACCGCCGCGGGGCGGTCAGGCCCTCGCGGTCTCACCTGCGTCGTCGTCGTGCTCGCCGGGCTCGGACGGGGGCGGAACGACCTCGACGACGTCGATCACGACGACCGTCACGTTGTCGCGCCCGCCGTTTCCGAGTGCGGCGTCGACCAGCTGGGTGGCGGCCTTCTCGGCCTTCGGATTGGCGACGAGGAAGTGGCGGATGCCGTAGGACGTGAGCTCCTTCGTGAGCCCGTCGGAGCAGACGAGCAGCCGCATGCCCTCCTCGACGGCGATCGCCCGATAGTCGGGGATGGGCGCCTCGTGGAATCCGACCGCCCGCGTGATGACGTTCGAGTGCGGGTGCGTGTCGGCCTCTTCGCGCGTGATCTGCCCGGCATCGACGAGCTCCTGCACGATCGAGTGGTCGACCGTGAGCTGCTCGAGGACGCCGCCGACGAGGCGGTAGACCCGCGAGTCTCCGATGTTGAAGACGATCCATGCCGGTTCGCCCGAGATGAGCCCGAGGGCCGCGCCGGTCACCGTGGTCCCGCTGCCCTCGTCGGTGACGCCGGCGCCCCGCCCCATGTCCTGCACGGCGCGATGCAGCGACGCGTCGATCTCGGCCGTGCCGATGACCGGCTTGCCGCCGTGCTCGGCGAGCCGCGTCACGACGGCGGCGCTCGCGAAATCGCCCGCCGCATGTCCGCCCATGCCGTCCGCCACCGCGAAGACGGGTGCCTGCGCCACGTAGCTGTCCTCATTGACCTCGCGCCGCAGGCCGGTGTCGGTGATCGCGGCCCACGCGAGGGTGATCTCGGTGCCGTCGGGCAGCGCGATCCGATGGCGCGCGTTGCCGTTGCCTATCTGCGTCACGTGTTCGGCCTGTCTCGCGTGGGGTGATCGACTCCGGGGGGTGGGAGGATCTCGACGATCGTATCGTCTCCGAGATCGAGGCTCATGCCCGGCACGACGACGATCGACTCGCCCGCACGCAATCGCCGGGGCGCGCGCGGCCCGATCACGGTCGTGCCGTTCGTCGAGCGCAGGTCGCTCGCGACCAGACGTGCGCCCTCGACCCTGAGCTCGAGGTGGGTCGACGAGACGATCCTGCCCGGCGAGTCGACGGCGATGAGCCGGGGCACGCCGTGGACGCCCGGGATCCTCGGGGCACCGGGCCTCCGGCCGATGAGCACCGAGCCCTGCGGCACGAACGGGTCTCCCCCGGCCACGCGCACCTGCGGGAGCGCGGGGGCCGGGAGCTCCGGGGCCGACGCCGCGATCGTGCCATCCGGTCCCGTGCCGCCGTCCTCGGCGTCGATGGCCGCCGCGCTCGCGCTGTAGACCGTGTCCGCGTCGGCCGAGGCGACGGCGCGCTGCCATTCGACGGCGGACGCTCGCAGCCTCGCCCGCGCGTGCGCGACGACCGTGCCACCCGTGACGGGTTCGAGCACGGATGCGGCGCCGGTGAGTCGAACGGCCGACACGTCGTGGAACTCCGCGAGATGCCAGGGCTTGATGCCTCGCCCGTCGAATCGTCGACTGCCGCCGGGCGACTCGAGGTCGACGACCGCTCCCCCGCGCACGACGGCGGTCACGGATCCGGGGTCGTCGCCCATCCACCACACGAGCGCGAAATCCTGCTCGTCGTCATCAAGCCGCGCCGGGATCGCAGCCACGAGCGACTCGAGCGCCAGCCCGTGGTCGGCGGCGACACCGGCGAGCGCCGCGAGGACGTCATCGGCTGCGGGGGCGGCGAGCACGACGACGAAGCGCTCGCCGACGATGGCGTCCCAGGCTGCGGCGCCCGGGATCGCGTGGCTCGACACCGTCCCTCGTGGCATGTCGTCCAGTCTTCCACCGACCGGACCGCGCCGCGCGACGCGCATCCACCAGCCGAGGCCGCGGCGCACGCCCGAGATGGACCTCGATTACCAGCCAGCACCATGGAATCAGTCGTGAATGGCTCGAGAATCGACGGAATCACTTGCCAGAGGCATCCTTCACTGTCACAATCGAGCCATGACGAACGCAGGTCGTTCCAACGGGCATCGACCCGTGCAGCTCGACGAGGTGTCGAAGGCGATCATCGAGCAGCTGCAGGCCGATGGCCGTCGGTCGTACGCCGACATCGGCAAAGCGGTCGGACTGTCCGAGGCGGCCGTGCGCCAGCGCGTGCAACGACTCACCGAGTCGGGGGTGATGCAGATCGTCGCGGTCACCGACCCCATGCAGCTCGGCTTCACCCGGCAGGCGATGATCGGCATCCGCGCGTCCGGCGACACCCGCGTCCTGGCCGAACAGCTGGGCGAGATCCCCGAGATCGACTACGTCGTGCTCACCGCGGGCAGCTTCGACCTGCTCGCCGAGGTGGTGTGCGAGAACGACGAGGAACTCATCACCCTGCTCAACACGCGCATCCGCAGCCTCGACGGCGTGAACGCGACCGAGACGTTCGTCTACCTCAAGCTCCAGAAGCAGTTCTACAACTGGGGCACTCGCTAAGAAGGGAAGAACATGACCGACACGGTCTACGACAACGCTGCACTGCAGCAACAGGCGAAGGACCATCTCTGGATGCACTTCGCCCGGCAGTCCACGATGGAGACCTCGGGCGTGCCGATCATCACCCGCGGCGAGGGCCACCGCGTCTTCGACATCAACGGCAAGAGCTACATCGACGGCCTCGCGGGACTCTTCGTGGTCAACGCCGGCCACGGCCGCAAGCGTCTCGCGCAGGCGGGCGCCAAGCAGGCGGAGGAGCTCGCGTTCTTCCCGATCTGGTCGTACGCGCACCCGAAGGCGATCGAGCTCGCCGACCGCCTCGCCGGCTACGCACCCGGCGACCTCAACCACGTGTTCTTCTCGACCGGCGGCGGCGAGGCGGTCGAGACCGCCTACAAGCTCGCGAAGAACTACTGGAAGCTCATGGGCAAGCCGAGCAAGTACAAGGTCATCTCGCGCGCCCTCGCGTACCACGGCACGCCGCAGGGCGCTCTCGCCGTGACCGGACTGCCGATCAAGGCGCCGTTCGAGCCGATCACCCCCGGTGGCCTGCGCGTGCCGAACACGAACTTCTACCGCGCCGCCGACATGGGCGCGCCGACCGAGAGCGAAGAGGCGTTCGGCATCTGGGCTGCCAACCGCATCGAGGAGCAGATCCTCATGGAGGACCCCGACACCGTCGCGGCCGTCTTCCTCGAGCCCGTGCAGAACTCCGGCGGGTGCTTCCCGCCGCCCGCCGGTTATTTCCAGCGCGTGCGCGAGATCTGCGACAAGTACGACGTGCTGCTCGTCTCGGACGAGGTCATCTGCGCCTTCGGCCGCATCGGCCACATGTTCGCCTGCGACGAGTACGGCTACGTGCCCGACATGATCACCTGCGCCAAGGCGATGACCTCGGGCTACGCCCCGATGGGCGCGACGATCATCAACGAGCGCATCTACGAGCCGTTCTCGAAGGGCGACACGACCTTCTACCACGGCTACACGTGGGCGGGTCACCCGGTCTCGGCCGCGGTCGCACTGGAGAACCTCGACATCTTCGAAGAGGAGCACCTCCTCGAGCACGTGCGGGAGAACTCGCCGTTGTTCCGCGCCGAGCTCGAGAAGCTCAGCGACCTGCCGATCGTCGGCGACGTGCGCGGTGCCGGCTACTTCTTCGCCGTCGAGCTCGTGAAGGACAAGGCCACGCGCGAGACCTTCAACGAGGACGAGTCCGAGCGGCTGCTCCGCGGCTTCCTCTCGACGGCGCTGTTCGACGCCGGCCTCTACTGCCGCGCCGACGACCGAGGCGATCCCGTGATCCAGCTCTCGCCGCCGCTCACGATCGGCGTGCCCGAGTTCCAGGAGATCGAGCAGATCCTCCGGAGCGTGCTGACCGAGGCGTCGAACCGCATCTGATCGCTGCCCCTTCGTCCTTCGAACCCGGTGGCGGGCTCCCGTGAGTCCGCCACCGGGTTCGTCGTCTTCGGCCGTCACGCCTCATCGAGTCGTGGGGGTCGAGTGAACGCCCAGTCCGGCAGCGCTCCCGTGCCGAGGTAGTGTTCGAGCAGCCGAGCCATCGAGTAGTCGGGGTCCGCAGTGAGCACGGCGTCGAGCAGCGCACCGGCGGCCGATCCGCGCCCGAGCGCCCAGCAGAGCCATGCGGCGATGCAGAGCGGGCCCGAGCGATGGCTCGCCGGGGCGTCTGCGACGACCTCGCGCACGACGACGAGTGCGCGCTCGAGCCGCGCGCGATCCGGTTGCAGGCCAGTCCTGCCGAGCATGAGCCGCGAGAGGAACTCGCTGACCTCGAGCCCCGGGCCGTGCCCGGCGAACTCTCGGCGGATGAGCGCATCGACCGACTCGCCCTGGGCCTCTGCGCGTTCGGCGAGGTCGACGGCGTCGTCGTGCGCCGCGGCGCCGACGACGGGGCCGAAGGCGAACTGCAGCATCATGCCGTCGCGGAACACCGGTCGCGAAGCGAGGTGCAGGAACCACGCCCGCCGCAGCGCCGAGGACGCCCGCGGTGCGAGCAGCCGTTCGACGAGCTCGACGGGGTCGACGTCGTCGCCCAGCGCACGGAAGATCGTGTCGCCGGCGTCGGCTCGCTCGATCCGTCGCAGCTCGCGCGCGATCGCCGCGGCGCGGTGCTCGTCGGGTTCCGGCAGCCTCGCCGGCGCCGACGGCCCCTCGGCGAGCTCGTCGTGCGGATGGAGGCCGCGCGCCGGCACGACGTCGAGCTCCTCGAGCGGCCGCCCGCCGGACGGCAGCTCTGCGTCGAGGAAGGACCCCCAACCGTCGGCGGCACGGCAGAGCGCGTCGCGCACGCCGAAGCCGGCTTCCGCGGCGCGACGGCACAGCAGTTCGACGAGCCTCCGTTCGGGCGCGCCGCCGTGGTCGGCGAACCCCTCGTCGGTGTAGACGACCGGTGCGATCGCATCGACGCCCGGCATCCTGCACAGGGACGAGATGACGGCCGAGACGAGCGCAGTGCGATCGCGCGACCGGCGCGGCAGGTCGTGACGCAGGACGCCGAGGGTGCGGCGCCCCTCGAACGCGACGCACACGAGCGACTGCGCCGGCATGAAGCCTGCGAGCCTCGGCACGAGGGCGAGGAACTCTTGCGCCGAACCGGCGCGGATGATCGTGGTCATGGACCGAGACTGGCTGCCGTCGACCACTTGAGGCTCGCCGCGCAGGTTCGGTCGCCGCCCACGGAGGTGTGGAGGACGGGACGGCCACCCGTCCTCGACCGTCGCGGCCTCACTCGGGTGTTCCGCGATGTCTGAATTCCGCGAGCCGCCGTCAGCGGCCGCAGTTACGCTCGACGCATGACCAACGAGTACCTCATCCGCCTCGACAGCCCGATCGGCCGGCTCGAGGTCGTCGCCGACGATGCGGCCGTGACCGCGCTGACGATCGAACGAGACGGCGTCCTCCCCCGCGACGGCGAGCCCGAGCGCTCCAATCCCGTCCTCGAACACGCGAGGCGCGAGCTCGACGAGTACTTCGCCGGCACGCGCACCGAATTCGACGTGCCCGTCCGGTGGCACGGCACCCCGTTCCAGGAGTCGGTGTGGCGCGAGCTCTCGAGACTCGGCTGGGGCGAGGCGACCTCGTACGGATCGCTGGCCGCGGCCGTCGGCCGGCCCGGCGCGTCGCGTGCGATCGGTGGTGCGGTGGGGGCCAATCCGGTGCCGATCCTCGTCGGCTGCCATCGCGTGCTCGCGGCCGACGGCCGGATCACCGGCTACTCGGCCGGTGAGGGCATCCCGACCAAGCTCTGGCTGCTCGGGCACGAGCGCATCGGCTTCGCCGCGTGAGCGTCATCCCCCGCCCCGACGTCGTCGTCGGCGACGACGGTCGTGCCCGCTGCGCGTGGGGCGCGAGCGACCCCGAGTACCGCCGCTACCACGACGAGGAGTGGGGCACGCCGCAACACGATCCGGTACGGCTCTACGAGAAGGTCTGCCTCGAGGGATTCCAGGCCGGACTGTCGTGGATCACGATCCTGCGCCGCCGCGAGGCGTTCCGGGAGGTGTTCCACGGATTCGATCCCGCACGCGTGGCGGAGATGACCGACCACGATGTCGAGCGCCTGCTCGGGGACGCCCGCATCATCCGGCACCGCGGCAAGATCCGGGCGACGATCACGAACGCCCGCGCCACCCTCGCCCTCGATCGCTCCCTCGACGAGCTGCTCTGGGGGTTCGCACCGCCACCGCGAACGATCGCGCCGGCCTCGTTCGCCGAGGTCCCGGCGACGACGCCGGAGTCCATCGCCATGAGCCGAGAACTGCGCCGCCGCGGGTTCGCCTTCGTAGGCCCGACCACGATGTACGCGCTCATGCAGGCCGCGGGAATGGTCGACGATCACGTCGCCGGCTGCTTCAGGGCGAGGCATCACGGCGGCGCCTGACGGCCGCCGGGCCGGGCGCGCGGCACGCCCCTGAGATCCTTGACACCGTCGAATCCCGCAGGCTACGTTGAGCCCACTTCGGGGGACAGGCAACGACGCCCGGACCATCGATCCGAAGCCGCTCGCCGGCTGGGCGAGCGGAGACGCTCATCATAGAAGGAGCACTGCATGCGATTCACGAGAACGCTCGCGCTGGCCGCCACCGCGGCTGCCGCGCTCACTGTCGGCACCGTCATCCCGGCTGCCGGCGCAACCCCGCTCGATTCCGACGTCCCCTCCTACCAGGAGTTCGCGGCATCGACGTACCGAGACATCGACGGCGGCTACATCGTCAACGGAGACGAACTGATC
Source organism: Agromyces sp. NPDC055658 (assembly GCF_053618155.1). NCBI lineage: Bacteria > Bacillati > Actinomycetota > Actinomycetes > Micrococcales > Microbacteriaceae > Agromyces > Agromyces sp. NPDC055658. Next base: position 37,391 of record NZ_JBSHHD010000028.1, read on the forward strand.
TCGGGCCAGAGCGACCTGCGGTCGTTCTACGAGCAGCTCGTCGGACCCGAGACGCCGACCGACGGCCTCATCGTCAACACGGTCAACGGCGCCGACGACAAGTGGTCCGCTTCGCAGGTGGGCAACCTCACCTATTGCGTCAGCACGAAGTTCGGCACTCGTCACGCCGACGTCGTCAGTGCGATGGCGAGCGGCGCCGCCCTTTGGGAGTCCGCATCGTCGAAGATCGACTTCGTCTACGTGAGCAGCGCCGACAGCCAGTGCACGACGCGCAACAAGTCGGTCCTGTTCTCGGTCGAGCCGGTGCAGACCTCGCAGTACATCGCTCGCGCCTTCTTCCCGAGCTCGCCCGACCGACAGCAGAACGTGCTCATCGACGACTCGATCTGGAGCTCGGGCGCTTGGACGCCGACCAACATCCTCGGCCACGAGCTCGGCCACACCCTCGGCTTCCGGCACGAGCACACGCGCCCCGAATCGGGCACGTGCTTCGAAGACAACAACTGGCGTCCGCTGACGCCGTACGACTCGGCGTCGATCATGCACTACCCGCAGTGCAACGGCTCGTCCGACGACCTGTCCATGACGAGCAGCGACCGCGCGGGCGTTGTCGCACTCTACGGCAACTGAGACACCGCTTCTGAGGTCTCCCGTCTGAGTCTGCTGGGTCCGGTCGTGTTCGACCGGACCCAGCGTTCAGCTCGAGGCGATGCGCAACGGGCCCGCCCCCGTCTTCCTCCTCGTGCACGGTGCACGGTGGCGGGCCACAGGGCGCGGCTGCACGCGTCGGTGGTGCAGGAAGCCGTCGCACTCGCGAGATGGCGGACCCGGGATCGCGAGACGGCGATTCAGGCGACGAGTTCGACCTCGCGCGGCTGGGTCGCCCCGCGGTCTTCGCCGAGCCGCATCGAGAACCCCTCGACCTTTGCCCAGTCGATCAGGTCGTCGACGGTGGCGAGCTCGGGGCGCCGAGCGAGCACGGCCCGCGTGAAGCGCCCCTTCGCCTGCTTGTTGAAGTGGTTGAGGGCGCGCTTGCGGCCGGCGCCGTCGATCGAGACGACGCGCACGTACACGCTGTCCCGGCGGGCGGGCGCCGGGCCGAGCTCCGCATAGCCCTCCGACCGGAGGTCGATGATCAGACCGGGTTCGCGCTCCAGCACGCCGGCGAGGTGATCGCGCCAGAACGACTTGAGGCGCACGCCGGGCACTCGCGAGTCGTGCGAGAGCCGATATGCGGGAATCGGGTCGAGCGCACCGACGAGGCCGAAGAGTGCGGAATGCACGATGACCGTGCGAGCGGCGAACTCGCGAGCCGCGTCGTCGAGCGTCGGCGCGTCGAGGGCGTCGAAGAGCACACCGGTGTAGCGGTCGATCGCGGGCATCGTCGGGGCCGTGGCGAGCTCGCGGTTGCGCGCGACCTCGGCGGCTTGGCGCGGTCCGAGCTTGAGCGCCCGCATCGTCGCGTCGTGGTCGGCCGCGAGGTCGACGAGAGCGCTGGTCAGCTGCTCCCGCGGCTCTCGGAGGCCGTCGAAGGAGAGCGCGTCGAGCGACAATGGCGCACCGGGGCCGCCGTCGCGCTTCGTCTCGGACGGCGGGAGAAGCAGCAGCACTACGAACCGATGAATGCGAGTGCGGCTTCGACGTTCGTGCCCAGCGATTCGATGCTGTCGATGGTGACGCGCGGAAGCGCCGACGACGGGCCGGTCCAGGCGGCGTAGCCCTCGAGGCTCTGCTCGACGGCTCGCCAGGTGGTCTCCTCGAGGTGCGGCAGGCCGCGCTCGCGCTTCTCGAGCCTCGAGCGGTGCAGCGCTTCGTCGGAGCAGACGACCTCGATCACCCGGAGCCGGGCGTCGGTGCGGGCTGCGAGGTCCCGCCACTGCAGTCGCGCCGCCTCCGCGGCGTTCACCGCGTCGACGATGACGGTTCGGCCGGAGGCGAGCTCCTTCTCGGCGATCTCCTCGGCGACCAGGTACGCGGCGAGGCCGGTGGGCTGGTCGGCGTCGATCCCGGCCTTCAGAATGGCCGACTCGATCGGGTCGACCGACACGACCGTGGCGCCGAGGCGGGCGCCGACGATCTGGGCGATCGTCGACTTGCCCGCACCCGGCAGCCCGGCCATGACGATGAGCTGGGTGACGCTCAGGTCACCGAACTGACGGTCGAACGGTTGCTCCCCCGGCATCCGCTCCCCCTCAGGCGAGTTCGGCGCGGGACGCGACGACCTGCACCTGATCGGACTGGACTGAGAGGAATCCGTCTTCCGCCGAGGCGGTGATCTTCTCGCCGCCCGGCAGGGTGACGCGCACCTCGCCGCTCGCGAGGATCGCGAGCATCGGCTCGTGCCCCGGGAGGATGCCGATCTCGCCTTCGACGGTCTTGGCGACCACCATGGCCGCCTCGCCCGACCACACTTCGCGGTCGGCCGAGACGACGCTCACGTTGAGGGCGGCCATGCTCAGCCGTTCTCCTTCTGGATCTGCGCCCACTTCTCTTCCACGTCGGAGATCGGGCCGACGTTGAAGAACGCCTGCTCGGCGACGTGGTCGAAGTCGCCCCGGGCGATCGCGTCGAACGACTCGATGGTGTCCTTCAGCGGGACCGTCGAACCCTCGACACCCGTGAACTTCTTCGCCATGTAGGTGTTCTGCGAAAGGAACTGCTGGATCCGGCGCGCGCGGGCCACGGTGATCTTGTCTTCCTCGGAGAGCTCGTCGACACCGAGGATGGCGATGATCTCCTGCAGTTCCTTGTTCTTCTGGAGGATCTGCTTGACCGTGGTCGCGACGCGGTAGTGGTCGGCGCCCAGGTAGCGCGGGTCCATGATGCGCGACGTCGACGTCAGCGGGTCGATCGCGGGGTACAGACCCTTCGACGCGATCTCACGCGAGAGCTCGGTCGTGGCGTCGAGGTGGGCGAACGTGGTCGCCGGGGCCGGGTCGGTGTAGTCGTCGGCCGGGACGTAGATCGCCTGCAGCGAGGTGATCGAGTGGCCGCGCGTCGAGGTGATGCGCTCCTGCAGGATGCCCATCTCGTCGGCGAGGTTCGGCTGGTAGCCCACAGCGGAGGGCATGCGGCCGAGCAGCGTCGACACCTCGGAGCCCGCCTGGGTGAAGCGGAAGATGTTGTCGATGAAGAGCAGCACGTCCTGCTTCTGCACGTCGCGGAAGTACTCGGCCATCGTGAGGGCCGAGAGGGCGACGCGCAGACGCGTCCCGGGCGGCTCGTCCATCTGGCCGAAGACGAGGGCGGTCTTGTCGAAGACGCCCGCCTCCTCCATCTCGTGGATGAGGTCGTTGCCCTCACGGGTGCGCTCGCCGACGCCGGCGAACACCGACACGCCGCCGTGGTCCTGCGCGACGCGCTGGATCATCTCCTGGATGAGGACGGTCTTGCCGACGCCCGCACCGCCGAAGAGGCCGATCTTTCCACCCTGCACGTACGGGGTGAGGAGGTCGATCGACTTGATGCCGGTCTCGAAGAGCTGCGTCTTCGACTCGAGCTGGTCGAAGGCCGGGGGCTTGCGGTGGATCGGCCAGCGCTCGGTGACCTCGATGGTCTCGCCGGGCTCGAGGTTCAGCACCTCGCCCATGACGTTGAAGACCTTGCCCTTGGTGACGTCGCCGACGGGCACCGAGATGGGGGCGCCGGTGTCGCGAACCTCCTGGCCGCGGACCAGGCCGTCGGTCGGCTTGAGGGCGATCGCACGCACGACGTCGTCGCCCAGGTGCTGCGCGACCTCGAGGTTCAGAGTCGTGGTCGTGCCGCCGATGGTGACGTCGGTCTGGAGGGCGTTGTAGATCTCGGGGATCGAGTCGTGCGGGAACTCGATGTCGACGACGGGGCCCGTCACGCGGGCGATGCGGCCGACGGCGACGGCCTGGTCGGCGACCATGTCGATGGTGTCAGTCATTTCTGCTCACTCTTTCTGGATTGCTACTTGGCGGCGACGAGCGCGTCCGCGCCGCCCACGATCTCGGAGATCTGCTGCGTGATCTCGGCCTGGCGGGCATTGTTCGCCAGGCGGGTGTAGTCGGTGATGAGCTTGTCGGCGTTGTCGGACGCCGACTTCATCGCCTTCTGCGTGGCCGCGTGCTTGGCGGCGGCCGACTGCAGCAGGGCATTGAAGATGCGGCTCTCGATGTACACCGGCAACAGGCCGTCGAGCACGGTCTCGACGTCGGGCTCGAACTCGTACAGCGGCTGCACCGTGGCATCGGGCTCTTCGACGCCTTCGACGACCTCGAGCGGCAGGAGACGCACGACCGTGGGGGTCTGCGTCATCATGCTGACGAAGGTGTTGTAGACGACGTGGATCTCGTCGACGCCGCCGTCGGAGGCGTCGCGCAGGAACGACTCGAGCACCGCGTCCGCGATCTCCTTGGCCAGCTCGAACTCGGGGCTCTCGCTCGATCCGACCCAGTCCTGCTCGAACTCGCGGTGCCGGAACTGGAAGTACCCGACCGCCTTGCGCCCGACGAGGAAGTACACGACCTCCTTGCCCTGCGAGCGGAGGAGCTCGGCGAGCTCCTCCGCTTCGCGAAGCACCTGCGAGTTGAACGCACCGGCGAGGCCGCGGTCGCTCGTGAGGATCACGATCGCCGCACGCTCGATCTTCTCGGGCTCGGTCGTCAGCACGTGGTCGACGTTCGAGTACGTCGCCACGGCCGAGACGGCACGGGTGATCGCCCGCGAGTACGGCGTCGAAGCCGCCACCCTCGCCTGCGCCTTCTGGATGCGCGAGGCGGCGATGAGCTCCATCGCCTTGGTGATCTTCTTCGTCGTCTGGGCAGACTTGATCTTCTGCCGGTAGACCCGAAGTTGCGCTCCCATGTCTCTCCTGTATCCCTACGTCAGCGGTTCAGATCGTCCGATCGCCTCAGCGGCGACCCTTGACGATCTTCTCCTGGTTGACGTCTTCGGCGGCGATGGCCTCGAACTGCTCCGAGCCGACCGAGGCGAGCGGCTTGCCCTCGCCGGTCTGGAACTCGCCCTTGAAGGTCGAGACCGACGACTCGAGCTTCGAGATGGTCTCGTCCTCGAGCTTGTTCGTCGAGCGGAGCACGTCGAGCACGTCGGTGTTGCGGCGCAGGTAGTCGAGGAACTCGGCCTCGAAGCGGAGGATGTCCTCGACCGGAACCTCGTCGAGGTGGCCCTTCGTGCCGGCCCAGATCGAGACGACCTGGTCTTCGACGGGGTACGGCGAGTACTGCGGCTGCTTGAGCAGCTCGGTCAGGCGCGCGCCGCGGGCGAGCTGGCGACGGCTCGCCGCGTCGAGGTCGGAGGCGAACATCGCGAAGGCCTCGAGCGAGCGGTACTGGGCGAGCTCGAGCTTCAGCGTGCCCGAGACCGACTTGATCGACTTGACCTGCGCGTCGCCACCGACTCGCGAGACCGAGATGCCGACGTCGACGGCCGGGCGCTGGTTCGCGTTGAAGAGGTCGGACTGGAGGAAGATCTGGCCGTCGGTGATCGAGATCACGTTCGTCGGGATGTAGGCCGAGACGTCGTTCGCCTTGGTCTCGATGATCGGGAGGCCCGTCATCGAACCGGCGCCGAGCTCGTCGGAGAGCTTGGCGCAACGCTCGAGGAGACGCGAGTGCAGGTAGAAGACGTCACCGGGGTACGCCTCACGGCCCGGCGGGCGGCGGAGGAGGAGCGACACGGCGCGGTACGCCTCGGCCTGCTTCGACAGGTCGTCGAAGATGATGAGGACGTGCTTCGAGTCGTACATCCAGTGCTGGCCGATGGCCGAGCCGGTGTACGGCGCGAGGTACTTGAAGCCCGCCGGGTCGGAGGCCGGGGCGGCGACGATGGTGGTGTACTCCATCGCGCCGGCGTCTTCGAGGGCGCCCTTCACCGAGGCGATGGTCGAGCCCTTCTGGCCGATCGCGACGTAGATGCAGCGGACCTGCTTCGACGGGTCGCCGGACTCCCAGTTCGCCTTCTGGTTGATGATCGTGTCGATCGCGATCGCGGTCTTGCCGGTCTGGCGGTCGCCGATGATGAGCTGGCGCTGGCCGCGGCCGACCGGAATCATCGCGTCGATGGCCTTGATGCCGGTCTGGAGCGGCTCGTGCACCGACTTGCGCTGCATGACGCCGGGCGCCTGCAGCTCGAGGGCGCGGCGGCCCTCGATGCCGGTGATCTCGCCGAGACCGTCGATCGGGTTGCCGAGCGGGTCGACGACGCGGCCGAGGTAGCCCTCGCCCACGGGCACCGAGAGGACCTCGCCCGTGCGGGTCACCTCCATGCCCTCTTCGATGCCGGTGAACTCGCCGAGCACGACGACGCCGATCTCGTCCTCTTCGAGGTTGAGCGCGAGGCCGAGCGTGCCGTCGGCGAAGCGAACGAGCTCGTTCGCCATGACCGACGGGAGACCGCCCACGTGCGCGATGCCGTCGGCGGCGTCGGTGACGTACCCGACCTCGGTCTTCTGCGCCTGGCCCGGCTCGTACGACGAGACGAACTCCGAGAGAGCCGAACGGATCTCGTCGGGGCTGATGGAGAGTTCTGCCATTGCCATTTCCTTTTCTGGGCCGGGCCGTGTGGGCGCCGGTTTCAGCTTCTCTGTGTGGCGGCGCTGCACGCCGGTCGTGGTTTCAACCGGCGTCAGCCGGCAAGCTTCTGCCTCAGCGAGCCGAGGCGGCTGGCGACGCTGCCGTCGATGACGTCGTCGCCGATCTGGATGCGGACTCCGCCGATGAGGGCGGGGTCGACGATCGTGTCGAATCGGATGGGGCGCCCGGCCTGGGCGGCGAGGCCCTGCTCGAGGCGACCGAGCTGCTCGGCCGAGAGCGGGACGGCGGTCGTGACGGTCGCCACGTCGAACCCGCGCTGGTCGGCCACGACGGATGCCGCGTGCCTGAGCGCCTCGCCGATGCGACGGCCGCGGGGCTGCTCGACGAGATGGCGCACGATCGCGACGGTCTGCGGCGCGGCCTTGCCGTCGAGCAGCCGGTTGACGAGCCGCGTCTTCGCCTCGGGCGCGCTGAGCTTCGAACCGAGCGCGAGCTCGAGCTCGGAGTCGGACGCGACCGTACGGTCGAACGCGAAGAGCTCGGCGTCGATGTCGACGCCCTTCGCGGCGGAGTCGGCCGCGACGCGGTAGCCGAGGTCTTCGACACCCGCGAGGAAGTCGTCGCCCGACGACCAGCGGCGCGTCGCCGCGGTCACGAGCAGTGCGACCGACTCGGCCGGAAGCTGCGATCCGAACACGCGCTCGACGAGCGCGCGCTTCTGGGCGACGTCGGCTTCGGCGTCGGTGAGCGCCGTGCGCAGCTGCGCGGACGAACCGATCACCCGGCCGGCGGCGAGGAGGCCCTCGGCGACCGGAAGTTCGGCCCGGCCGAGCTCGGCGAGCGCAGCCCGCGACCCGGCCAGGGCCTCTCTCGTAGCGCTACCCATGGATTACTTCTTCCCTCCGGCGGCCGCCTCGGAGGCCTCCAGGTCGGCGAGGAAGCGATCGACGACCGCGGTCGCCTTCGCGTCGTCGGAGAGCGACTCGCCGATGACGCCCGACGCGAGGTCGATCGCCAGCGTGCCCACCTCGGAGCGGAGCGAGACGAGCGCGCTCTGGCGCTCGGCCTCGATCTGCGCCTGGGCGCTCGCGGTGACGCGAGCGGCTTCGGCGACGGCGGTGTCCTTCGCCTCGGCGACGATCTTCTTGCCGTCTTCGCGGGCCGTCTCGCGGATGCGTCCGGCCTCGGTGCGCGCGTCGGCGAGCTGGGCGGTGTACTCCTCGAGGGCCGCCTCGGCCTTGCGCTGGGCCTCGTCGGCCTTCGCGATGTTGCCTTCGATCGCCTCAGCACGCTCGTCGAGCAGCTTCTGGACGCGCGGAAGCACGTACTTCCAGAAGAAGAGGAGGAGGATGACGAAGATGACCCCCGACCAGACGAGGTCGTAGACCTCGGGGATCAGCGGGTTGCGCGTCGTACTCTCCTCCGCGGCGCTCACTACAGAGTGAAGCATGTGTTGACTCCTCGCGGGGCTGGAGGGTTTACGGGAACGGGATGAAGGCGACGGCGATGCCGACGAAGGCGAGCGCCTCGGTGAAGGCGATACCGATCCACATCAGGACCTGCAGGCGGCCGGCGAGCTCGGGCTGGCGAGCGACGCCCTCGATCGTCTTGCCGACGACGATGCCCACGCCGATGGCCGGGCCGATGGCTGCGAGGCCGTAACCGACCGAGGCGATGTGTCCGTTGATCTCCGCGAGAACGGTCGTTGCGTCCACGTTGTTTACCTTTCGTTGTGGTGGAGTTGTGGGCGGGGATGCCCGAGTCGTGCGATCAGTGCTCTTCGGCGACGGCCAGCTGGATGTAGACCGCCGTCAGCACGGTGAAGACGTACGCCTGGAGCACCGCGACGAGGATCTCGAACACCGTGAAGGCGAACCCGAAGGCGAAGGTGCCGACGCCCATGAGCTTGAACCAGCCGGGCGCCGAGAACAGGAAGAACCAGGTCGCCGAGAAGCAGAGCACGAGCAGCATGTGGCCGACGAGCATGTTCATCAGGAGTCGGAGCGTCAGCGTCACCGGTCGGATGATGAACGTCGAGATGAACTCGATCGGGGTGACGATGAAGTACACCGGCCACGGCACGCCCGCGGGGAACAGCGCGTTCTTGAAGAAGTTCGCGGGACTCTTCTTGACGCCCGCGTAGATGAACGTGACGTACGAGATCGCCGCGAGCACGAACGGCACGCCGATGACCGAGGTGCCCGCGATGTTCAGGCCGGGGAAGATGCCCGTCAGGTTCATGAACAGGATCATGAAGAACATCGTCGTGAGGATCGGCAGGAACCGCTTGCCGTCCTTCTTGCCGAGCAGATCGTCGGAGATGTTCACGCGGACGAGGTCGAGGCCCATCTCCACGAGGCTCTGGAAGCGCCCGGGCACGACCCGCATGCGGCGGGTGCCGAGCCAGAAGATCACGAGCAGCGCGATGATCGCGATGATGCGGACCATCATGACCCGGTTGATCGCGAACGGCGTGCCCTCGAAGAGGAAGATTTCGGGGAAGAACTCGTCGAGACTGGGCCCGTGGAATCCGCCTTCGTCGGCGGCGGTCAGAACCAGCTGGTTCAGAGCGTGTGCTAGCAGGGCTCTCTCCTGTTTCGGGGCGTGGAGCAGGGGCTCTCGCGACGACGAACATCGGAAACGGATTTCGCACAGGCCTGAGCAGGGCGAAAACCGTGGGGGATCGCCATTACTCTAGCAAGACTTCTACGAGCAGACGAATTCGGAATCGAAGCTTATTCGTCCTCGGGCGCCTTCGGCAGTTCGACGTCGCTCGCGTACGGCAGTCGCGACTTCGCGACGACGAGCACGTCGACCACGAGCGAGGCGATGACGCCCGCCACGAGGCTCAGGAACACGACCATCGGGTCGAGCCATGAGGCGCCTCGCAGGACGAACACGAGCACGATGAAGAGGACGAACTTGAGCAACCATCCGCCGAGCACGATTCCGAAGAAGATGCCGACGAACAGGTCGCTCCCGGCGAACCGGTTCGCCACGAGGATGCTGCCCGCGGTGATGCCCATGAACACGACCGCCATGAGCGTGCCGATGAGACCACCCCAGAGGCCGGGCATGCCGGCGAAGACGTAGCCGAGCACGGCGCTCACGACGAGGATCACCGCCGCGAGCACTCCACCCCACGCGAGTGCGCGCTTCAGCACGGGGTTCGAGGTGGGGGTTCGGTCGGCGGGTTCGGGCCGGGCGTCGGTCATCATGCTCCAGTCGAGGGGTCGCCCGATTCTACCGAGGACGAACCTGCGAGTTCGTCGATCGGGGCGTCGGGCCCGGTAGCGGCGGGCCCAGCGGGCGTCGCCGTCGACGGGCGCTCCTCGGCGGCGACCGTCAGCCGCTTGCGCCGCCCGAGCGGGGCGAGCGTGATGATCGTGCACGCGAGGAAGCCCACGCCGAGGAACACGAACGCCCACCACGTGCTGAGGTGGAAGTAGACGGGCAGCACGTACGTCAGGAGGCATCCGACCGAGGCGACCGCCGTCCAGCCGTACAGGATGAGCACCGCGTTGAGGTGGGAGTGCCCCATGTCGAGCAGCCGGTGGTGGAGGTGCTTCCGGTCGGCCGCGAACGGCGACTTGCCCGCGCGCAGGCGCCGGATGACGGCCATGCCGAAATCGAGCAACGGGATGATCAGCACCACGAACGGCAGGATGATCGGCATAAACGCGGCGAACAGCTCGCTGAAGCCGACGCCGACCGGGTTGATCTGGCCGGTCACCGCGATCGCCGAGGTCGCCATGAGCAGGCCGATGAGGAGGGCCCCCGCGTCGCCCATGAAGAGCTTCGCGGGGTGCCAGTTGAGCGGCAGGAACCCGGCGCACGCCCCCACGACGACGACCGCGAGCAGCGACGCGAGGTTGAAGTAGTTGAGGGGCGACGTCTGCTGCACGAGCAGGTAGGTGTAGAGGAAGAACACGCCGTTCGCGATGAGCGAGACGCCTGCGACGAGCCCGTCGAGGCCGTCGATGAAGTTGACCGCGTTCATCACGAGCACGATCGTGAACACGGTGAGCGTCGCACTGACCCACGACGGGATGAGCGTGATGCCGGCGATCGGCAGCGACACGATGGACACGCCCTGCCAGGCGATCAGCCCGGCGGCGATGAACTGCCCGGCGAGCTTCGTCGTCCAGTCGAGGTCCCAGATGTCGTCGGCGACGCCGATGAGCACGATGAGCAGCGCCGCGCCGAGGATCGCGAGCATCTGCGCGGGGTTCTGGAAGATGATCGCGACGTTCGCGAACCGCTGGATGCCGAGCGTCGAGATGAACGCCGCCGCGCCGATCGCCACGAGCACGCCGACGAACATCGCGACGCCGCCGAGCCGGGGCGTCGGACGGGTGTGCACGTCGCGCTCGCGGATCTTCGGGTACAGCCGGTACTTGAGGCTCAGCTTCCAGACGAGGATCGAGCCGCCGAACGTGACGAGCGCGGCGAGCAGCGCGAGGGTGAGGAACAGGGTCATGAGACGGCGGCGTCCGCGTCGTCGGCGGGCGCGGAACCCTCGGCGGGCGCGGCACCGTCAGCGGGCGCGCCACCGTCAACGGGCGCGGATGCCTCGTCCGCGAGCTGCTCGGACGCCTCGGGCTCGTCGTCGGCGGGCTCGAGCAGCTCCTCCCCCACGACCGCGGCGATGCGCTCGCGCGACACGACGCCCGCGCGCACGATGCGCAGCACGCCGCCCGACTCGGTGAGCCCGGTGGCGTCGACGATCGTCGACGACGTGTCGCCCGGCCGGTCGCCGATGGCCTCGTAGCCGGTGCCGGCCTCGCCCCCGTCGAGATAGACGGCGACCGATTCGCCGAGCATCTCGACCGCGGCCCCGGCGGTGGTCGCCGACGGCAGGCCCGAGAGGTTGGCCGACGAGACCGCGAGCGGACCGGTCTCGGAGAGGAGCTCGAGGGCGATCGGGTTCGCGGGCATGCGCAGCGCGACGGTGCCGCGGGTCTCGCCGAGGTCCCACTGGAGCGACGGCTGGGCGCGGAGGATGACGGTGAGCCCGCCCGGCCAGAACTCGGCGACCAGGTCGCGCACGGCGGGCGGCACCTCGGTCGCCAGTGCGTCGAGGGTCGGCAGTCCGGGGATGAGCACGGGCGGCGGCGACGTGCGCTCGCGGCCCTTGGCCTCGAGCAGGCGCGCGACCGCTTTCGCGTTGAACGCGTCGGCGGCGACGCCGTACACCGTGTCGGTCGGCAGCACGACGAGTTCGCCGCGCCCGATCGCGCCCCGCGCGAGTCGCATGCCGGTGAGCAGCTGGGAGTCGACCGAGCAGTCGTAGGTGGCAGTCATGACCTGCCCGATTCTAGACCAGCGCCGGGCCACGATCGGATGCCTCGGGCCGCACGGGCCCGAGGCATCCGACGCGACGCCGCGCCGCTCAGCGGCGGCCGGACTTGCGGCGGAACAGCCACGCTCCCCAGGCCGCGGCGATCGCGATGATCGCGGCGCACCAGCCGACCGCCCACCACGCGGAATCGCCGACCGGCGTGCCCATGAGCAGGGCGCGGATCGTCTCGATGACCGGGGTGATCGGCTGGTTCTCGGCGACCCACTGGAGCCACTCGGGCATCGTGTCGACCGGCACGAACGCGCTCGACACGTACGGCAGGAACAGCAGGATGAAGCCGTAGCCGCTCGCCGCCTCCGGTGACGGTGCGGCGAGCCCGATCGCGGCGAAGAGGTACGTGATCGTGAGGATGTACAGCGCGACCATGCCGAAGGCGGCGAGCCATTCGAGCGGGGTCGCCGACGGCCGGAACCCGACGAGCAGGGCCACGCCGATCACGATCGCCGTGGCGATGAGGTTTCGCACGAGGCTCACGGCGACGTGGCCCGTGAGCACCGCGCCGCTGCGCAGCGGCATCGTGCGGAACCGGTCGATGATGCCCGTCGACATGTCTCGCGAGACGGAGATCGCGGTCGTGGAGGCGCCGAATCCGGCGCACAGCAGGATGATGCCGGGAACGACGTAGTCGACGTACCCGCCCGACGGGTCGATCGCGTTGCCGAAGATGTAGGTGAACATCAGCATGAGCATCGTCGGCAGCAGGACGGCCATCATCATTGTGTCGACGTCGCGGATGGTGTGGATGAAGCTGCGGGTGATGAACACCCGCTCGGCGGTGAAGCCGCGCACGCGCGGACGATGTGCGACGGCGTCGGGCCCGGCGGCGGCACGGGCTGCGGTGAGCGTGGTCATGTCGGGCTCCGTTCAGTTCGTGGCGATGAGTTCGGGGGCGGATGCCTCGGCCGCCGCCGCCGGACGATCGGCCGTGATGGCGAGGAACACGTCGTCGAGGCTCGGCCGGCGGATGGTCACCTGGACGCCGTCGGCCCCGGCGAGGGCGGCCCGGTCGAGCTCGTCGATGGCGGCCCGCAGCCCGTGCACGCTGCCGTCGGTGGGCAGTTCGCGGAGCAGCACGCCGTCGGCGTCGCGCAGCTCGACCACATCGCCGCCGACCCGCGACTTGAGCTCGTCGGCCGTGCCCTCGGCGGCGATGCGCCCGCGGTCGAGCACGGCGATGCGATCGGCCAGCCGGTCGGCCTCCTCCAGGTACTGCGTCGTGAGGAAGATGGTCGTACCCGCGTCGGCGAGCGAGCGGATGACGGCCCAGAGCTCCTGGCGGCTGCGGGTGTCGAGACCGGTCGTCGGCTCGTCGAGGAAGAGCACCGGCACCTGCACGACGAGGCTCAGGGCGAGGTCGAGTCGGCGACGCATGCCGCCGGAGTAGGTGGCGACCCGGCGGTCGGCGGCCTGCTCGAGGTCGAAGCGCGCGATGAGCTCGGTCGCGCGGAGCCGGGCGTCGCGCCGGGCGAGCCCCGAGAGCCGGCCCATCATCACGAGGTTCTCGCGCGCCGTGAGCACCTCGTCGACGGCGGCCGCCTGGCCCGTCAGGGCGATGCACTGCTGCACCGCGGCCGGCTCGCGCAGCAGATCGCGACCCATGACCGCGGCGGTGCCGGAGTCGGGCGCCACGAGGGTCGTGAGGATGTTGATGGTCGTCGTCTTGCCGGCGCCGTTCGGCCCGAGCAGCGCGAAGACGCTGCCGGCGGGGACCGCGAGGTCGAGGCCCGCGAGCACCTCGGTGCGGCCGAAGGCCTTGCGCAGGCCCCGCGCTTCGATGGCGAGTTGCATGTCGTGCTCCTGTCGGTCGGGATTCGCACCACTGTTGCGTATGGCGCAAACTGTTTATGTCATGCACTGTTGTTTAAGTAATACACAGTTCTAGACTGAGGTCAACCCGAAGCCGGCCCGAGCCGGCCGACGCCGACCGACTGGAGCCGAATGAGCGACGAGCGAGCCGACCCCGAACTCCCCCGCGGCGTCGCCCTGGCCTGGGGCGTCGCCGCCCACCCGCAGCGCGGCCCGAAGCGCGAGCTCTCGATCGAGCGCATCGTCGACGCCGCGATCGAGATCGCGGATGCCGAGGGCATCGGGGCGGTGTCGATGAGCCGGGTCGCCGCGTCGCTCGGATTCACCACGATGTCGCTCTACCGGTACGTGACGAGCAAGGACGACCTGATCCTGCTGATGCAGGAGGGCGCCGTCGAGCCGCCCGTGCCGGACGAGCACGTCGAGCGTGCCTGGCGCGATGGCGTGACCGCGTGGGTGCTCGCCATGCGCGCCGCCTACCGCGAGCACCCGTGGCTCGTCGACATCCCGATCTCGGGAGCCCCAATCACGCCGAACAGCCTGCTCATCGTGGACTGGTTCCTGCGCGAGGTCCGCGACCTCCCGCTCAGCGACGGCGAGAAGATGTCGGCCCTGCTGCTGCTCACGAGCTACGCCCGCGCGACCAGTGCGCAGGACCGCGACCTCCGGGCCGCCGCCGAGGCGGCCGCAGACCCGCGCGAGGTCACCGGCGAGAGCGCCTTCGCCGCACTCTCGGAGCTCGTGACCCCTGAGCGATTCCCGTACCTGAGCCCGCTCCTCGCCGCCGGCGGGTACGTCGCCGAGCCCGGCACCCACCCCGGCGAGACGGACGAGGACTTCTCGTTCGGGCTCCTCCGCATCCTCGACGGCATCGAGCACCACGTCGACCACCAGGGCGGCACGACCGCCCCCGCCGAGCCCGAGCCGCTTCCCGAGCTCCCACCGCAGCTCGACCTGCCCCGCGACCAGCGCGTGCGCGACGCCGCGAAGGCCAGGCGCGAGGCCGAGAAGTCGGTGCGCGAGGCGCAGAAGGCGCTCCGTGAGGCGCAGAAGCGCGAGCGCGAGGCGATCAAGCACGCCCTCGAGCGCGAGAAGGCCGCGCGCGAGAAGGCCGAACGGGCGAAGTAGCTCAGCGCAGGGCGGTCGTCGCCCGGTCGCGCCCCGTCAGGTCCCGGTGGTGGGCGATCGCGCGCCATCCGTCGGCGGCGAGGATCGCGGCGATGTCGGCCGACTGCGCCTCGCCGTGCTCGATCACGAGCACGCCGCCCGGCCGGAGCAGCGCGAGCGCGCGCTGCGAGAGCACCCGCACGACGTCGAGCCCGTCGACCCCGCCGTAGAGCGCGGCCTCGGGGTCGTGGAGGCGCACCTCGGGATCGCGCGGGATCGCGCCGAGCGGGATGTACGGCGGATTCGACGCGACGACCGAGACCCGGCCGTCGAGCTCGGGCAGCGCGTCGGCGAGGTCGCCGAAGACGAGCTCGAGGTTCGGCGCCCCCACTTCCTCGACGTTGCGGCGCGTCCACACGTACGCCTCGGGCGACTTCTCGACCGCCCAGACCCGCGCGTGCGGCACCTCGGTCGCGAGCGCGAGCGCGATGGCGCCCGATCCCGTGCCGAGGTCGACGCCGATCGGCTCTGGCTCGGCCGCCGCCCGCAGCGCGTCGATCGCGAGCTGCGCGACGCCCTCGGTCTCCGGCCGCGGCACGAACACGCCGGGGCCGACCGAGAGCTCGAGCGAACGGAACGCCGCCCGGCCGGTCAGGTGCTGCAGCGGCTCGCGCCGGGCACGCCGCGCGACGAGCGACGCGAGCGCCGAGGCATCCTCGGTCTCGATCGTGACGCCGACGACGAGACGCGCCTGCACCCCGCCTCGGCTCAGCCCGAGCACGTGCCCGATGAGGAGCTCCGCGTCGACGTCGGGGTCGGGCACGCCCGCCGAGGCGAGCGTCGCCGCGATCTCGTCGCGCACCTCGCGCAGCGACCGGCCTGGCTGTTCAACGGGTGCATCCACGCAATGGAATGTAACGCACGCCCACGGCCCCGGCCGCGCCCATAGGCTGGGCACGCTCGCACCGCCCCTCGAGAAAGGCCCGACCATGGCTCAGATCTACGACAACATCACGCAGGCGTTCGGCCGCACGCCGCTCGTCCGACTGAACCGCCTCACCGAGGGCGCCGGTGCGACCGTGCTCGCGAAGCTCGAGTTCTACAATCCCTCCGCGAGCGTCAAGGACCGCCTGGGCGTGGGCATCGTCGACGCCGCCGAGGCATCGGGCGAGCTGAAGCCCGGCGGCACCATCGTCGAGGGCACGAGCGGCAACACGGGCATCGCCCTCGCCGCGATCGGCGCGGCGCGGGGCTACAAGGTCATCCTCGCGATGCCCGAGACCATGTCGAAGGAGCGCAAGTCGCTGCTCAAGGCGTACGGCGCCGAGCTCGTGCTCACCCCGGGCTCCGAGGGCATGAAGGGCGCCGTCGCGAAGGCCGAGGAGCTCGCCGCCTCGACCCCCGGCGCGATCCTCGCCCGCCAGTTCGAGAACCAGGCCAACGTCGAGATCCACCGCCGCACGACGGCCGAGGAGGTCTGGGACGACACCGACGGCGGCGTCGACATCTTCGTCGCGGGCATCGGCACCGGCGGCACCATCTCGGGCGTCGGCCAGGTGCTCAAGGAGCGGAAGCCCGAGGTGCAGGTCGTCGCGGTCGAGCCGGCCGAGTCGCCCATCCTCAACGGCGGCCAGCCCGGCCCGCACAAGATCCAGGGCATCGGCGCGAACTTCGTACCCGACGTGCTCGACCGCACCGTCTACGACGAGGTGCTCGACGTCAACATCGACCAGGCCGTCGCGACCGCGCGCCGGCTCGGTCAGGAGGAGGGCATCCTCGGCGGCATCTCGTCGGGTGCGACGGTGTACGCCGCCCTCGAGCTCGCCAAGCGTCCCGAGAACGCCGGCAAGACCATCGTCGTGATCGTCGCGAGCTACGGCGAGCGGTATCTCTCGACCGTCCTGTACGAGGGTCTGCTTGACTGATCGCGTGACGATCCGCTCGCGCCTGAAGGAAGACCTCAAGACCGCCCGTGCCCACGACCCCGCGGCACGGAGCGGCCTCGAGGTCTTCCTCGTGTACTCGGGCCTGCACGCCATCTGGACATACCGGCTCACCCATCGCATGTGGGTCGCCGGCTGGCGGTTCCCAGCCCGGCTCATCTCGCAGTTCGCCCGATTCCTGACGGGCATCGAGATCCACCCCGGCGCGACCATCGGGCGCCGGTTCTTCATCGACCACGGAATGGGCGTCGTCATCGGCGAGACCGCCGTCGTCGGCGACGACGTGATGCTCTACCACGGCGTCACCCTCGGCGGGAAGGCGCCCAGGCACACCCCGCCGGGCACCAAGCGCCACCCGACCCTCGAGGAGGGCGTCACCGTGGGGGCCGGGGCGAAGATCCTCGGCGACATCACGATCGGCGCGTGGAGCGCCGTCGGCGCGAACGCCGTGGTGACCCGCGGCGCTCCCCCGCACTCGCTCGTCGTCGGCGTGCCCGCGACCGTGCGCCCGCTCTCGCACGCGACGGCCGACGCGGCGCGCGGCGTGCACGACTGGCACATCTGATCGCAGACGACGGATGCCTCGGGGCCGGCCCCGAGGCATCC
>NZ_JBSHHD010000029.1:0-53664 GCF_053618155.1 Agromyces sp. NPDC055658
GGCCACGGCCGGACCCCGCGTCGGCGTGCTCGCCCTGCAGGGCGACTTCCGCGAGCACGCGCACGTGCTCGCCGCGCTCGGTGCGCGCGTCACGCTCGTGCGACGTCCCGAAGAGCTGGCCGAGGTCGACGGCCTCGTGATCCCCGGCGGCGAGTCCAGTGTGATGGACAAGCTGTCGCGAACGTTCGGCCTCGCCGCTCCGCTCAAGGCCGCGATCGCCGCCGGACTGCCGGTCTACGGCACGTGCGCCGGCCTCATCATGCTCGCCGACACCGTGCTCGACGCGATCGAGGGGCAGCAGTCCCTCGGCGGCCTCGACGTCGTGGTGCGGCGCAACGCCTTCGGCTCGCAGAACCAGTCGTTCGAGACCGACCTCGCGATCCCCGAACTCGGCGACGCGCCGGTGCACGCCGTGTTCATCCGCGGGCCGGTGGTCGAGTCGGTCGGTCCCGCGGCGACCGCGCTCGCGACGCTCGACGACGGCCGGGTCGTCGCGGTCGAGCAGGGGAGCCTCCTCGGCACGAGCTTCCACCCTGAGATCAACGGCGAGCACCGCTTCCACGAGTACTTCCTGTCGAAGGTGCGAGCGCGCGTCTGAGCCCCGAACGGGGGAGCGGTTCTCAGTGCCGGCACCGATTCCGGCGGCGGGATGCGTCGATAGCGTCGCCCGCATGACCAGACGACTGCCGAGCACCGGGGCCGACGACCGCATCGTCGACGAGACCGGGTGCGACACGAGCGACATCTTCCTCATCCACCGCATCTTCCGCTGGGGGTATCGCGAATTGCCGAAGGCCGTGCGCGAGGTCCCGGCGGGCGACGTCCGTCGCGCCGAGACCGTCGCGCAGGCGGTCGACCGGATCGACCAGGGCCTGCACGTCCATCACGAGGGCGAGGACGAGCTGCTCTGGGATCGCCTCGAGCGGCGCGAGCCAGGGTGCTCGATGCACGTCGACGTGATGAAGGCGCAGCATGCGCAGGTCGCCGAGCTGCTCGCACTCGTCGACCCGATCGTCGCCGAGTGGCGCACGACGGCCGATCCGGCGACGGCCGAGCGGCTCGCCGCGGCGCTCGACGACGTCGGCTCGACCCTCGGCGTGCACCTCGGCCGAGAGGAGGCGGACATGGTGCCGGTCGCCGCGCGGGTGCTCAGCCAGGCCGAGTGGGAGGAGATCGGCGAGCACGGACGCAGGGCGCTGCCGAAGGACGCGATGCCCGTCCAGCTCGGCCTCATGATCGACGCCGTGCCGACGGCGGAGCGTGACGAATGGGTGCGCTCGAACCTGCCCGCGCCGATCCGCCTGCTCTGGGTGCTGCTCATGCGCCGCAAGTACACGGCGTGGCAGCGTGAGCTGTTCCCGGAGGGGATGCCCGCGCTCGTGTGAGCCCGTGCCCGGTCGCCGGGCGCGGCGGCGCGCGCTCCGCCCGTCGGCGGCGCGCGCTACGCTCGCCCACGTGAGCGAATGGATCGCCCTGCTGCGCGGGGTCAACGTGGGCGGCATCACCGTGCGGTCGGCCGAGCTCGCCGAGCTCTTCAGGGGGCTCGGCTTCGATGCCGTGCGCACCGTGCTCGCGAGCGGCAACGTCGCGTTCTCGACGGGCGCGGCGGGCGAGGCGGATGCCTCGGCGCTGAAGTCGACCATCGAGCGGGCGCTCTCCGATCGGTTCGGGTACGAGGCGTGGATCGTGCTCGTCTCGCGCGACGAGCTCGAGCGGGTCATCGCATCGTTCCCGTTCGACGACGAGCGCGAAGGCTGGCACCCGTACGTGGTCTTCTCGTCGTCGCAGGCCGCGCTCGACGAACTCTTCGCGGCGGCCGTCGGGGTCGATGCGGCCGACGACGTCGTCGCCCCGGGCGACGGGGTGCTCTACTGGCACAACCGTCGCGCACGCGGGGTCGACAGCGCGTTCTCGAAGGTCACGGCGAAGGCGCGGTTCAAACCGAGCATCACGACGCGCAACCTGCGAACGCTGCGCAAGCTCGCCGCGTGAGCACGGAGCGCGGGCGAGACATCCGGACCGTGCGCCCGAGCGCGACCCGCGCGCTCGACTAGAATGAACCGTCGGCGGGCGCCCCCGCCGAGAAGTCGATACAGGAGCAGCATGTCCGGGCATTCCAAGTGGGCGACGACCAAGCACAAGAAGGCCGTCATCGACGCGCGTCGCGCGAAGTCGTTCGCGAAGCTCATCAAGAACATCGAGGTCGCGGCCAAGCTCGGCGGCGCCGACCTGAACGGCAACCCGACCCTGTACGACGCGGTGCAGAAGGCCAAGAAGACCTCGGTGCCGAACGACAACATCGATCGCGCGATCAAGCGCGGCGCGGGCATCGGCGGCGAAGCCGTCGAGTACCTCAGCATCACGTACGAGGCCTACGGCCCGTCGGGCGTCGCCCTGATGGTCGAGGTGCTGACCGACAACAAGAACCGTGCCGCCGCCGAGGTGCGCACGGGGCTCAACCGCAACGGCGGCACGCTCGCCGACCCCGGTTCGGTCGCCTACAACTTCACCCGCAAGGGCGTCATCGTCGTCTCGGGCGAGGGCACCACCGAGGACGACGTCATGATGGCGGCGCTCGAGGCGGGTGCTGAGGAGATCGAGCCGCACGCGCAGGGCTTCGAGGTCATCACCGACCCGTCCGACATGGTCGAGGTGCGCAAGGCGCTGCAGGAGGCCGGCCTCGACTACGAGTCGGCCGACATCGAGTTCGTGCCGAACCTCAAGGTCGAGATCGACGCCGACACGGCGCGCAAGGTGTTCCGCCTGATCGACGCGCTCGAAGACAGTGACGACGTGCAGAACGTCTACAGCAACTTCGACCTGACGCCCGAGGTGCAGGCCGAGCTCGAGGCGGAGTAGGTCGATCGCCATGCGGGTGCTCGGCATCGACCCCGGGCTCACCCGCTGCGGCGTCGGCGTGGTCGACGTCCAGGGCGACCGCACGGCGCGGCTGGTCGACGTCGTCGTGCTGCGGTCGCCGACCGACGCGCCGATCGAGCGTCGCCTCGCGCGCATCGCCGACGGGCTCGAGGCGATCTTCGACGAGCACCGGCCGCAGGCGGTCGCGCTCGAGCGGGTGTTCGCCCGGTCCGACGTGTCGACGATCATGGGCACGGCGCAGATCTCGGGCGTCGCGATGCTCATCGCTGCGCGCCGGGAACTGCCCGTCGCGCTGCACACGCCGTCCGAGGTGAAGGCCGCGATCACCGGCTACGGCCGCGCCGACAAGAAGCAGGTCGGGGCGATGGTGGCGCGCATCCTGGGGCTCGAGGCGGTGCCGAAGCCCGCCGACGCCGCGGATGCGCTCGCGCTCGCGATCTGCCACGCCTGGCGCACCGGCGGCGTCGCGGGGGCGGCCATCCGCGAGGAGGCGCTCGGTCGCGCGCGGGGCGGCGCGGCGACGGCGGATGCCTCGGCGCTGACCCCGGCGCAACGCGCGTGGCTCGCCGCGGAGCGCTCCGCCGCCGTGTCGGGGGCGGCCCGTAGGGTGAAGGAGTGATCTCCTCTCTCCGTGGGCGCGTGCTCGCCGCCGCCGGCAGTTCCGTCGTCATCGACGTGGGCGGCGTCGGCTTCCAGGTCAACACCACCCCGGCGCTCGTACTCGCGAGCCGCGAGGGGCACGAGCTCGCGGTGCACACCTCGCTGATCGTGCGGGAAGACTCGCTGACCCTCTTCGGGTTCGGCACCCGCGACGAGCTCGACGTGTTCGAGCTGCTCATCGGCGTGACCGGGGTCGGCCCGAAGTCGGCGCTCGGCGTGCTGTCTTCGCTCTCGCCCGAGCAGGTCGCCGAGGCCGTGCACCGCGAAGACGATGCGGTGTTCCGCAAGGTCAGCGGCATCGGGCCGAAGACGGCGAAGCTCATCACGGTCTCGCTCGCGGGCAAGCTCGCGGCGCCGGCCGCTCGCCCGACGACGGCGCCGGTCGCATCGGGCGGCGTCGCCGAAAGCGTCCTCGCAGCGCTCACCGGGCTCGGGTGGTCCGAGCGGGTGGCCGCAGAGGCACTCGACGAGACGCTCGCCACGGCGGGCGAGGTCGAGTCCACGTCGGTGCCGACCCTCCTGCGACTGACGCTCGCCCGGCTCGGTCCGGCCCAGCAGTCGGGGAGGGGCGGTCGATGAGCCGCCCCGGTGAAGACCTCACCGACCCCGGGCTCGCGTCGGAGGCGGAACTCGCGTTCGAGGGTGCGCTGCGACCCCGGAGCCTCGCCGAGTTCGTGGGGCAGACCCGCGTTCGCGGCCAGTTGCAGCTGCTGCTCACCGCGGCGACGCTCCAGCAGCGTACTCCCGACCACATCCTGCTCGCGGGGCCGCCCGGGCTCGGCAAGACGACGCTCGCGATGATCGTCGCCCACGAGGGCGGCCGCCCCCTGCGCATGTCGAGCGGTCCGGCGATCCAGCACGCCGGCGACCTCGCCGCGATCCTGAGCTCGCTCGTGCCGGGCGAGGTGCTGTTCATCGACGAGATCCACCGCATGGCGCGGTCGGCCGAAGAGATGCTGTACCTCGCGATGGAGGACTTCCGCATCGACATCATGGTCGGCAAGGGCGCCGGTGCCACGTCGGTGCCGCTCGACCTCGCTCCGTTCACGCTCGTCGGGGCGACGACGCGCGCGGGGCTGCTGCCGAACCCGCTCCGAGACCGGTTCGGCTTCACGGCGCATCTCGAGTTCTACGACGAGTCGGAGCTCGAGCAGGTGCTCGGCCGCGCCGCCGAGCTGCTCGGGCTCGACATCGATCGCGCGGCTCTCGCGGAGATCGCCGGCCGATGTCGCGGCACGCCGCGCATCGCGAACCGCCTGCTGCGCCGGGTGCGCGACTACGCGCTCGTGCACACGTCGTCGGGCTCGTTCGACGGCACCGGCCGGGCAGACATCCAAGCCGTGCGCGCTGCGCTCGAGCTCTACGACGTCGACGCCCTCGGCCTCGACCGGCTCGACCGCGCGGTGATGGAGACGATCCTCACCCGCTTCGGCGGCGGCCCGGTCGGCCTCAACACGCTCGCGGTGTCCGTCGGCGAGGAGGCCGAGACGATCGAGGCGGTCGTCGAGCCGTTCCTGGTGCGCATCGGCCTCATCACACGCACGCCGCGGGGGCGGGTGGCGACCCCTGCGGCCTGGCGGCACTTCGGGCTCTCCGAGGGCGTCGAGAGTGCGGCAGCGGTCCTTCCGATCGATGACCTATAATCCTTTGAGGCGTCACCCTCAACGCCACTCGACTTCGTGCGCGAAGCGCACCCCGGAAGGTATTTCACCCTCATGACGTTCGATCCGATCACCATCATCATGCTCGCCGTCCTGGCGGTGCTGATCTTCTTCATGTTCCGCAACTCGCGGAAGCGCCAGGCCGACGCGAAGGAGATGCAGTCGAAGGTCCAGCCCGGTGCGCAGGTGATGACGAACTTCGGCGTCTTCGGCACCATCCTCTCGATCGACGAAGACGAGAACCAGGTGCTGCTCGAGACCTCGCCCGGCACGATCCTGACCGTGCACCGCCAGACGATCGCGCGCGTCGTGGAGCCGACCGCGGTCGCTGACGAGTCCGCGACGACCGATGACGGCGAGCCGGAGTTCGGCGAGCGCGTGTCGGAGGCGCCGGCCGACGAGACGCCGAGCGACACGTCGGGCACCGACCAGTCGAACACCGACGAGACGCCCGACACCAAGTAGTCGGCGGCTCAGACTCACCCAACGAGGCTCGGCCCGCGCGATGTCGCGCGGGCTCCTGCAGAGAAAGCAGAACACGTGGCTGCACCATCGAAGCGGTCATCCCGGCCGACGCCCGTCCGCAAGGCATGGCGATCCCTCATCTGGCTCGGGGTCATCATCGCCCTCCTGTTCGGCATCAACGCGGCCGGCGTGATGTGGGGCGGCGGCTCGTGGACGCCGAAGCTCGCCCTCGACCTCGAGGGCGGCACGCAGATCATCCTCGCGCCGAAGCTCGAGACGGGTGACACGGCGTCGCAGGAGCAGCTCGACCAGGCGGTGTCGATCATCCGCCAGCGCGTCGACGCGTCCGGTGTCGCCGAGGCCGAGATCAACACCGAGGGCCAGAACATCGTCGTTCGGATCCCCGGTGAGCTCGACGACCAGACCCGTGCTCGCATCGAGCAGTCCGCGAAGCTCGAACTGCGCGCGGTGCTGCTCGCCGATGCGGCGACGAACCAGACGATCGACCCGAGCGCGAGCCCGTCGCCGACCGAGGCCCCTGCGGAGGAGCTCGAATCGACGCCGACGGCCGTGCCGACCGACGGCAGCGACCCCGCGTGGATCACGCCCGCGCTGCAGGAGGAGTTCGATTCGTTCGACTGCTCGCAGATGGACGAGACCGACGCGAGCGTCGCGCCGGCCGACGAGCCGCTCGTCACGTGCGACGTGACCCGCACGGCGAAGTACCTGCTCGGCCCCGTCGAGGCGAGCGGCGAGAACATCGTCGACGCGACGAACGGCATGGTCACCACGCAGACCGGTGCCTCCACCGGCCAGTGGGCCGTGAACATCACCTTCGACGAGAAGGGCACCGACGAGTTCGCCAAGGTCAGCACGCGGCTCTTCGCCCTGTCGGGGCAGACGCCGCGCGACCAGTTCGCGTTCGTGCTCGACGGCGCCGTCCTCACGGCGCCCGCGATGAACGGCGCGATCACCGACGGTCGCCCGCAGATCACCGGCAGCTTCACGCAGGAGTCGTCGAAGGCCCTCGCCGATCAGCTGAAGTTCGGTGCCCTGCCGATCAGCTTCACGGTGCAGTCGTCCGACACGATCTCGGCGACGCTCGGCTCCTCCCAGCTCCAGTCGGGGCTCGTCGCCGGTCTCATCGGTCTCATCCTCGTCGTGATCTACACCCTGTTCCAGTACCGCGCGCTCGGCTCGGTGACGATCGCGTCGCTCATGATCGCGGCGCTCATCACCTACCTGATGATCACGATCCTGTCGTGGCGCGAGGGCTACCGACTGTCGCTCGCCGGCATCGCGGGTCTGATCGTCGCGATCGGCTTCACCGCCGACTCGTTCATCGTGTACTTCGAACGCGTGAGAGACGAGTTGCGCGACGGCCGTCCGCTCGTCGGGGCGGTCGAGGCCGGGTGGAAGCGCGCCTTCCGCACGATCCTCGCCTCGAAGGGCGTCAACCTGCTCGCCGCGATCGTGCTGTTCATCCTCGCGGTCGGCAGCGTGAAGGGCTTCGCCTACACCCTCGGCCTCACGACGATCATCGACGTCGTCATCGTCATCCTGTTCACGCACCCGATGCTGCAGCTGCTCGCGCAGACGAAGTTCTTCTCGAGCGGCAACCCGTGGTCGGGTCTCGACCCGAACGCCCTCGGCGCCGTGTACCGCGGTCGTGCCGAGTTCCGCAAGCCGACGGCCCTGCCCGCCAAGAAGGCCGCATCGAGCGCCAAGGAGGCGCAGCGCCGGCAGACGATCGCCGAGCGCAAGGCGGCCGCCGTCGGGGCCGGCAGTACCGAGAACGAGGGGAAGGACTCCTGATGGCGAACCGTCTCACGACCTTCGGTAACGACCTCTACACCGGCAAGCGTTCGTTCAACTTCGTCGGCGGCCGCAAGAAGTGGTTCACGATCGCCGGCGTGATCGTCCTGCTCTCGGTCGTCATCCCGCTCCTGACCGGCGTGAACTTCAGCATCGAGTTCCGCGGCGGGTCGCAGTTCCAGATCTCCGGCGTCGACAACGCGACGGCGCAGCCGGCGATCGATGCGGTGGAATCGGTCGTCCCCGACACGACCACCAAGGTGACCATCGTCGGCGACGTCGGCGTTCGCGTGCAGACCGACCAGCTCTCGCAGGACGACTCGCACGAGGTCGCCTCGGCGCTGGCCGAGGCGTACGACGTGCCCGAGTCCGAGGTCACGACCTCGTTCGTCGGCCCGAGCTGGGGCGCGGACGTCACGCGCCAGGCCGTCGTCGGCCTCATCGCGTTCGTGCTGCTGGCCGCGCTCGTCATGGCGTTGTACTTCCGCACGTGGAAGATGTCGCTCGCCGCGATCCTCGCGCTCATGGCCGACCTCGTGATCACGACGGGCGTGTACGCCGCGGTCGGTTTCGAGATCAGCCCGGCGGCGATGATCGGTATCCTCACGATCCTCAGCTACTCGCTGTACGACACGGTCGTCGTGTTCGACAAGATCCGCGAGAACACCGCCGAAGACGGGCAGGAGTCGCGGCGCACCTTCGCCGAGTCGGTGAACCTCGCGGTCAACCAGACCCTCGTTCGCTCGATCAACACGAGCGTCGTGGCCGCCCTCCCGGTCGCGTCGATCCTGTTCATCGGTGCGGGCGTGCTCGGTGCCGACACCCTGCGCGACATCTCGCTCGCACTGCTCATCGGCATCCTCGTCGGCACCTGGTCGACCGTCTTCCTCGCGGCGCCACTGTACTCGTTGCTCCGCGAAGGCGAGCCCGAGATCAAGCGCCACGACCAGAAGGTCCTCAAGGAGCGGGAGCGCGCGGGGTCGTCGGCGAGCACGGTCGAGGCGCTGCCCAGCGCATGACGTTCGCCCCCGGCGTGCGCCCTCGTGCACGCCGCACCCTCCGGAGCGGTGATAATTGAGTTCTGGAGGTGCGCGGGTGACGGAGACCGGGGTCAATTCGACGGCGTCGCTGCGCCGTCTCGTGCCGCGGATCTTCTCCAAGGCGCAGCCGTCGGGTGCGGTCGACACGCTCATCCGCACGGTGCGCATGCACCACCCGAAGGCCGACGTCGCGCTCATCGAACGCGCGTACACGGTCGCCGATCGGGCGCACGAGGGGCAGAAGCGCAAGAGCGGCGAGCCGTACATCACGCACCCGATCGCCGTCGCGCAGATCCTCGCCGACCTCGGCATCGGCTCCAAGACGGTGGCGGCGGCGCTGCTGCACGACACCGTCGAAGACACGGCATACACGCTCGACGAGGTGCGTGCCGACTTCGGCGATGAGATCGCGATGCTCGTCGACGGCGTGACGAAGCTCGACAAGGTCAAGTACGGCGACTCCACCCAGGCCGAGACGGTGCGCAAGATGATCGTCGCGATGTCGAAGGACATCCGCGTGCTGATCATCAAGCTCGCCGACCGACTCCACAACGCACGCACGTGGGGCTTCGTGCCGGCCGAGAAGGCGGCGCGCAAGGCGACCGAGACGCTCGAGATCTACGCGCCCCTCGCGCATCGCCTCGGCATCCAGGCGATCAAGTGGGAGCTCGAGGACCTCTCGTTCGCGGTGCTCTACCCGAAGCTCTACGCCGAGATCGAGAGCCTCGTGAAGCAGCGCACCCCGCAGCGCGAGGAGTTCGTGCAGAACGTCATCGACCTCGTCAATGACGACCTCAAGGCTGCGAAGATCCGCGGCAAGGTCGTCGGGCGTCCGAAGCAGTACTACTCGATCTACCAGAAGATGATCGTGCGGGGCCGCGACTTCGACGAGATCTACGACCTCGTCGGCATCCGCGTGCTCGTCAACTCGGTGCGCGACTGCTACGCCGTGCTCGGTGCCATCCACGCCCGCTGGACCCCGCTGCCCGGCAGGTTCAAGGACTACATCGCGACTCCGAAGTTCAACCTCTACCAGTCGCTGCACACGACGGTGATCGGGCCGAAGGGCCGCGCGGTCGAGATCCAGATCCGCACGCACGACATGCACCAGCGCGCCGAGTACGGCGTCGCCGCGCACTGGAAGTACAAGGAGCAGACGACCGGCAAGTCGGCCGGCGGTCCGGCGCTCGCGAACGAGACCGACATGGCCTGGCTCGCCCACATCTCCGACTGGCAGGCCGAGACGGCCGACCCGGGGGAGTTCCTCGATTCGCTCCGGTTCGAGATCGGTGCGAAAGAGGTGTACGTGTTCACGCCGAAGGGGCGTGTGATCGGCCTTCCCTCAGGAGCCACGCCGGTCGACTTCGCGTACGCGGTGCACACCGAGGTCGGCCACCGCACGATGGGCGCCAAGGTCAACGGGCGACTGGTCCCGCTCGAGAGCGAGCTGTCGAGCGGCGACGTCGTCGAGGTGTTCACCTCGAAAAACCCCGACTCCGGCCCGAGCAAAGACTGGCTCGGGTTCGTCAAGAGTCCGCGCGCCCGCAACAAGATCCGGCAGTGGTTCACGAAGGAGCGCCGCGACGAGGCGATCGAGCAGGGCCGCGACGCGATCGCCCGCGCGATGCGCAAGCAGAACCTGCCGCTCCAGAAGCTCATGAGCCAGGAGTCGTTCGCCGAGGTCGCCGCGCAGCTGCACTACGACGACGTCTCCTCGCTCTATGCGGCCGTCGGCGAGGGGCACGTCTCGACGCAGTCGGTGCTCGAGAAGGTCGTCTCGCTCGTGCGCGACATCGACGACGTCGACGAGCCCGACCTTCCGCTGCCGGCCCGTTCGCGGCCGCTTCCGCGACATTCCGACTCCGGAGTGCTCGTGCGCGGAGCGCCCGACATCCTCGTCAAGCTGGCTCGTTGCTGCACGCCCGTGCCGGGCGACCAGATCGTCGGCTTCATCACCCGAGGTGCCGGCGTCTCGGTGCACCAGGCGAACTGCCACAACGTGCAGTCGCTCATGCGCGAGCCGGAGCGGATGATCGACGTCGAGTGGGCGCCGAGCTCGAAGAGCGTCTTCCTCGTGCAGATCCAGATCGAGGCGCTCGATCGATCGGGCCTGCTCTCCGACGTGACGCGCGTCCTCTCGGAGCACCACGTCAACATCCTCTCGGCGAACGTCTCGACGTCGACCGACCGTCTCGCGCTCAGCCGCTTCGTCTTCGAGATGGGCGACACGACGCACCTCGACCGGGTGCTGAACGCCGTCCGCCGCATCGACGCCGTCTACGACGTCTACCGCGTCAGCGACGGCTGAAGCGTCAGCGACGGCCGAACCGTCAGCGACGGCCGAACCGCGCCGAGGACGGTTCGCGCGCGAACTCCGCACGCAGCCTCCCCTCGACGCGTACCGCCGTCTCGGCGCGGCCGAGGCGCTCGAGCGCTCGGGCACGGTGCGGCAGCCGGTGTGCGTCGGCGAGACGATCGCGCACCCGTCCGGCGAAGCCGTCGCGAGCGGCGATCATGCGCGCCAGCACCTGCTCGACCGGCTCGTCGCCGATCGTCGGATCGCGCAGCAGGTCGAACGCCGTGCGCACGTCGTCGGTGCACGCGATGCCGTCGTGGCGCACGATCTCGTCGTCGCCGATCGACACCTCGCGGACCACCGCGGCACGGGCGGAGACGACGGCGACGCGGGCCTCGTGCGGCACGCAGAACTGCGCGACCTCCGGCGGAGCGTCGAGCGCGCCGTGCACCCAGGCCGCTGACAACCGCTCGATGATGAGTGCGCGGGGCGCGCGGCGGGCGACGACCGCCGCGCGCAGGCTCGGCAGGTCGGGTTCGTCGATCGGCGCCCAGGCGTCGTCGATATGGAAGAGCTCGCCGTCGATGCGGGCCGCGCACAGCTCGGCGAGCGGCAGGTCATCGGTGCCGAGCACTGCGGGAAGTCGCGCCATCACCCCATGCTGCGGTATCCGCGGTGCCGGAAACGGGCGATCGGCCGTCCTGTGGAGAACGGCCGATCACACGTGGATGTCGCGGAGGAGTCGAACCTCAGCCGCCGACGGCCTTCAGCCAGGCACGGCGAGCCTCGAGCGCCTCGCGTGCCTCTGCGGCGGCCTTGTCGTCGCCGGCCGCCTCTGCGGCGGAGAGCTCGGACTCGAGCTTCTCGATCGCCTCCTGGAGCTGACCGAGCATGCCCTCGGAACGCGCCTTCTTCTCGGGGTCCTCGCGCTGCCAGCGCTCGTCCTCCAGCGAGCGGACATGGTTCTCGACCTTGCGGAGGCGATCCTCGATCGGGCGGACCTGATCGCGGGGGACGCGGCCGATCTCGTCCCACTGGCGCTGGATGCGGTTGAGCGCGGCGCGCGCGGGCTTCGGGTCCTTCTCGCCGAGCAGGACCTCGGCCTCGGTCAGGAGCACGAGCTTCTCGTCGAGGTTCGCGCGGTACGCCTCGTCCTCCTTCGCGTCGATCTCGGCCTTGGCGTCGAAGAGCACGTCGCCCGCGGCCTTGAAGCGTGCCCAGAGCTGGTCGTCGAGCTTCTTGCCGGCGCGTCCGGCCAGCTTCCACTCGTCGAGGAGACTGCGGTAGTCGCCGACCGCGTCGGCGCCGCGCGGTGCGAGCGCCTCGGCGCGCTCGATGAGTCGCTGCTTGCGAGCGCGCACATCGCGGTGGCTCGCGTCGAGCTCGGCGAAGAAGGCCTTGCGATGCTGCTCGATGGTCGAGCGTGCGGCGCGGAACCGCTTCCACAGGTCGTTCGCCTCGCCCTTGGGAAGCCGGGGGCCCTCCTGCTGGTGGCGCTGCCAGCTCGCGAAGAGGGCGTCGAGCTCTGCGGAGGTCTGCTTCCACTGGGTCTTCGCCGGGTCTTGAGCAGCGAGCCGCTCGGCCTGCTCGACGATGCGCGTGCGCTCGGTGATCGCCTCGCCCAGCGCCGCCTTCGCCTCGGCCTGCTGCTGTTCGGTGAGCTCCTTCGTCGTGCCCGAGAGGGCCTCGAGCCGACGGGAGAGTGCGTCGAGGTCGCCGACCGCGTGGGCATCGGCGACGGAGTCGGTGAGCGCAGCCACGGCCTTCGCCACGTCGGCCGCGGGCGCGCCGCGACGCACGCGCTGCTCGAGCAGCGTGACCTGACCGGCGAGGTCGGCGTACTTGCGCTCGAAGTACGCGAGCGCCTCCTCAGCCGTGGCATCGGGGTACTGGCCGACCTCGCGTTCGCCGTCGCTCGTGCGGACGAAGACGGTGCCCGTCTCGTCGACGCGGCCCCACGGTTGCTGATCTGATTCGGTCACGGCCTCACCCTGTCGTAGGTCGGATGCCGCCATCGGCGGCGATGCTGCGGTCAAGCCTACTGAGCGGCGGACACGGGCTGTGCCGCCGCGTCGTAGGTCGGATGCCGCCATCGGCGGCGATGCTGCGGTCAAGCCTACTGAGCGGCGGTCACGGGCTGCGCCGCCGCGTCGTAGGTCGGATGCCGCCATCGGCGGCGATGTGCTGTCAAGCCTATTGCACCGGTCGAAGACGGCGCCGCGCTCACTCGATCGTGACGGAGGTGATCGTCGTGGGGACGGTCGGGGCGCCGTCGGACGCTCCATCGGCCGGTCCGGCATCGGTGATGCCCGCCCGCAGCTCGTCGAGCCCGCTCGTCACCCGACCGATCACCGTGTACCCGCCGTCGTCGGTCGGGAGCGTCGTGTCCTCGTAGACGATGAAGAACTGGCTGCCCTGGCTGTACGTGTTTCCGGGCTGGCGCGCCATCGCGATCGTGCCGGCGGGGTAGACCCCGTCGGCCGGCGCGTTCTCGATGGGGCCGTAGCTGTAGCCCGGGCCACCGCTGCCGTCGCCGTTCGGGTCGCCGCACTGCAGGACCCAGATCGAGTCCTTCGTGAGTCGGTGGCAGCTGACGCCGTCGTAGAAGCCCGACTGGATGAGGCTGATCTCGCTCGACACCGCCTGCGGTGCCGCGGCGCCGTCGAGCTCGACCCCGAGCGGGATCTCGTTGAGCGTCAGCGTCCCGGTCCAGGTCCGGTCCTCGGCCAGGTCGGCCGAGGGCACGTCGCCCTGGTTCTCGCCGGCGGCGGCCGACGGCGTCGGCGTGGCCGAGGCCTCGGGCTCCGGGCTCCCCGGGCCGCCGTTGAAGAAGAAGAGCTGCGCACCGACGGCGAGGGCCAGCACGACGACGAGCGTGATGCTCGCGATGACGTTGTCGCGCGTGCGACGCCGCTGCTTGCCGGCGTGCACCTCTTGCCTGGCCTGGTAGGTGCGGAGGCGTGCGCGTTCCTCGCGTGCCTGACGGTCGTTCGATGCCACGCCTGCTCCTTCTCGGCCGACCCCCTCGTGGGAGTGCTGCTGCGAGCCGACTCTACAAAAGCCCTCGGGCGTGCACCAATCGCCGCGCTGCACGGCGGCGCAGAAGGCGGTGTCGGATGCCGCGGCTACGCTTGATCGCATGGTGGATTCCGGCCCGGGACTGCGCTCGGGCGCGACCCCGCTCGCAGTGCGCATGCGCCCGACTAGCCTCGACGAGGTCGCCGGGCAGCGGCATCTGCTGACCCCCGGTTCGCCGCTCGTGGCGCTGGCCGGCGATCGCACCGGCGAGAGCGGGTCGGTGTCGGTCATCCTCTGGGGGCCTCCCGGTACGGGCAAGACGACGCTCGCCCAGGCGATCGCCCGATCGTCGGGGCGCAAGTTCGTCGAACTCTCCGCCGTCACCGCCGGCGTGCGCGACGTGCGCCAGGTGATGGAGGAGGCCCAGGCCAGCCGCGACCTCTACGGCATCTCCACCGTCCTCTTCCTCGACGAGATCCACCGCTTCACGAAGGCGCAGCAAGACGCATTGCTGCCGGGCGTCGAGAACGGGTGGGTGATCCTCGTCGCCGCGACGACCGAGAACCCGTCGTTCTCGGTGATCTCGCCGCTGCTGTCGCGGTCCCTGCTGCTGACGCTCGAACTCCTGAGCGACGACGATCTCGGTGTGCTCGTCGACCGTGCCGTCGCCGATCCGCGAGGGCTCGCGGGCAAGGTCGTGCTCGACCCCGAGGCGCGAGCGGCGATCGTGCGGCTCGCCTCGGGTGACGCCCGTCGAGCGCTCACCGCGCTCGAGGCCTCGGCGATCTCCGCCGCGGCCGAGCCGGCCGTGGCGGCGGAGACGTCCGACGGCGACTCCGAGTCGGGGGAGCGCGAGGCCGAGGCATCCTCGCCGGTCATCACCGCCGATGTGGTGGCGCGCGCCGTCGACCGGGCGCTCCTGCGCTACGACCGAAACGGCGACGAGCACTACGACGTGATCAGCGCCTTCATCAAGTCGGTGCGCGGCAGCGACGTCGACGCTGCACTGCACTATCTCGCGCGCATGATCGAGGCGGGCGAAGACCCGCGGTTCATCGCGCGCCGCATCATCGTGCTCGCCTCGGAAGACATCGGCCTCGCCGACCCGCAGGCGCTCGGCGTCGCGGTCGCCGCCGCCGACGCGGTGCAGTACATCGGCATGCCCGAAGGGCGCATCCCGCTCGCGCAGGCCGTGGTGCACCTCGCAACGGCGCCGAAGTCGAACGCCGCGTACCTCGGCATCGACCAGGCCATCGCCGACGTGCGCGCGGGCAAGGCCGGGCGAGTGCCGAAACACCTGCGCGATGCGCACTACCCGGGGGCGAAGCGGCTCGGGCACGGCAAGGGCTACCGGTATCCGCACGACGACGCGATCGGCGTCGTCGCGCAGGAGTACCTGCCCGACACCCTGCGCGGCGCGGTCTACTACGAGCCGACCGAGCACGGCAACGAGCGCGAGGTCTCCGCACGCCTCGCGAAGATCCGGCGCATCGTGCGCGGCGAGCGCTGAGTCGGGGCGCCGGCGGGCGTCGCGAGACGGCAGCGCCCTCGAGGTCGACGCGCCCCCGGCGTGATACGATGGTCGCTGGCCTGAAGCCAGATCCTCGAGCGCGGCTGCGAGAGGGTCACCGGCGAGTGGGTGCGATCTGTAGCCGATCCACCCCTGGCGAATCCCTCTGACACAGATCTGCGGCGCACGAACGCGCCGCGGGTTTCACTTGAGATTCTTCCGAAAGGACATTCGTGTCGAACCGTTCCCGCAGCAAGACCCGCCTCTCCCGTGCGCTCGGCGTGGCCCTCACCCCGAAGGCCGCCCGCTACATGGAGAAGCGCCCCTACGCTCCCGGTGAGCACGGCCGCACCAAGCGCAAGGCCGACAGCGACTTCGCGGTCCGTCTGCGCGAGAAGCAGCGCCTGCGCGCCCAGTACGGCATCCGCGAGAAGCAGCTGAAGATCGCCTACGTCGAGGCCAAGCGCACCGCCGGCCAGACGGGTGAGAACCTGGTCGAGCTGCTCGAGATGCGCCTCGACGCGCTCGTGCTGCGCGCCGGCTTCGCCCGCACCATCTCGCAGGCCCGCCAGTTCGTGGTGCACCGCCACATCCTCGTCGACGGCCAGCTCGTCGACCGCCCGTCGTTCCGCGTGAAGCCGGGCCAGCTCGTGCACGTGAAGACCCGCAGCGAGGGCACCGAGCCGTTCCAGGTCGCCGCCGCCGGCGGTCACGCCGACGTGCTCCCCAAGGTTCCGGGCTACCTCGAGGTCGAGCTCGACAAGCTCCAGGCCAAGCTCGTCCGTCGCCCGAAGCGCGCCGAGGTCCCCGTGACCTGTGACGTCCAGCTCGTCGTCGAGTACTACGCGGCTCGCTGACGCAGGCTGCACCGAACAGGGGTCGCGGGGTTTCCCGCGGCCCCTGTTCCGCATTCGGCGGGCGGCCCGGCCCGCGCCACTAGACTGATCCGAGGCGTGCCGAGCGCCATGGCGTCGGCGAGAGATCGAACAGGGAGCACCCGTGAAGAGCATTCTGTGGTTCACCGTCGGCGTCGCGGCCGGATTCGTGGTCGCGCACCAGGTCAACCAGACCAAGCAGGGCCGCGACTTCTTCGAGTCGATCGACGCGAAGGCCCGAGCGTTCGGCCACGCGATCGCCGAGGGCTACCACGCCCGCGACGCCGAGCTGCGCGCCGAGGCTGGCCCCGCCGCCGAGCGCTGAGCCACCACCCCATCTCCTTCCGGCCCGGGCGACCCCGGGCTCGACCCCAGAACGGAACCATGCAGACTGCCGACATCCGCCAGCGCTGGCTGGACTTCTTCGCCGAGCGCGGCCACACCGTCGTGCCCTCGGCCTCGCTCGTCTCCGACGACCCGACGCTGCTCTTCACGGTCGCCGGCATGGTGCCGTTCGTGCCGTACCTGACCGGGCTGGTGCCCGCTCCGTACCCGCGTGCCACGAGCGTGCAGAAGTGCATCAGGACGAACGACATCGAAGAGGTCGGCAAGACGCCGCGTCACGGCACGTTCTTCCAGATGAACGGCAACTTCTCGTTCGGCGACTACTTCAAGGAAGGCGCCATCTCGATGGCGTGGGAACTGCTCACCACGCCCGAGGACGGCGGCGGCTACGGCTTCGACCCGAACGACCTCTGGGTGACCGTCTACGAAGACGACGACGAGGCGATCGAGATCTGGAAGCGCGTTGCGGGCCTGCCCGACGAGCGCATCCAGCGCCTCGGCAAGGACACGAACTACTGGCACACCGGGCAGCCCGGCCCCGCGGGACCCTGCTCCGAGATCTTCTTCGACCGCGGCCCCGAGTACGGCATCGACGGCGGTCCCGCGACCGACGACGACCGCTACGTCGAGATCTGGAACCTCGTGTTCATGCAGTACCTCATCGACGACGTGGTGTCGAAGACCGACTTCCGCATCGTCAAGGAACTGCCGAAGAAGAACATCGACACCGGCATGGGGCTCGAGCGCGTCGCCTTCATCAAGCAGGGCGTCGACAACATGTACGAGATCGACCAGGTGCGTCCGGTGCTCGACAAGGCCGCCGAGCTCTCCGGGCGCCGGTACGGCGCCGACCACGAGGACGACGTGCGGATGCGCGTCATCGCCGATCACATCCGCTCTGCGCTGATGCTCATGAGCGACGGGGTGAGCCCGTCGAACGAGGGGCGCGGCTACATCCTGCGACGGCTCCTCCGCCGCAGCATCCGGGCCATGCGGCTGCTCGGCGTCGAGGGCCCGACGTTCCGCGAGCTGTTCGCGGCATCGCGCGACGCGATGAAGTCGGCCTACCCCGAGGTCGCGCGCGACTACGCGCACATCGAGCAGCTCGCCCTCGGCGAGGAGGAGACGTTCCTCCGCACACTGTCGGCCGGAACGTCGATCCTGGACCTCGCCGTCGAGAAGACGAAGGACGCCGGGCGTGCGCAGCTCGCCGGCGACACGGCGTTCCTCCTTCACGACACGTACGGCTTCCCGATCGAGCTCACGCTCGAGATGGCCGACGAGGCCGGCCTCGCGGTCGACCGTGCCGCGTTCGACGAACTCATGACGGCGCAGCGCACCCGTGCGAAGGCCGACGCGAAGTCGAAGAAGAAGGTGCTCGCCGATCTCTCGGTGTACGCCGACTTCCGGGCCAAGGGCGAGACGGTCTTCACGGGCTACACCGAACTGGCGACCGAGTCGAGCGTGCTCGGCCTGCTCGTCGACGGCCGGCCGGCGCAGCGCGCCGTCGCCGGACAGACGGCCGAGGTCATCCTCGCCGAGACGGCGCTCTACGCGGAGTCCGGCGGACAGGCGCCCGACCAGGGGCGCATCGTCGGCGACGGCTACGAGCTCGAGGTGCTCGACGTGCAGAAGCCCGTCAAGGGCCTCATCAGCCACACGGTCAAGGTCGTCTCGGGCGAGGTCGGCGTCGGGGAGCGGGCGACGAGCCTCGTCGATGAGGACTACCGGCGAGGGGCGACCCAGGCGCACTCGGGGACGCACATCGTGCACGCCGCGCTGCGTCAGGTGCTCGGTCCGAACGCGCACCAGTCGGGCTCGTTCAACAAGGCCGGCTACCTGCGCCTCGACTACGGCTGGAACTCGGCGCTCTCGGCTGAGACGCGCAGCGAGATCGAGGAGATCTCGAACTCGGCGATTCGCGACAACCTGCAGGTCGTCACGCGCGAGCTCCCGCTCGACGAGGCGAAGGCGCTCGGGGCGATGGCGCTCTTCGGCGAGAAGTACGGCGACGTCGTGCGCGTCGTCGACATCGGCGGTCCCTGGTCGCGCGAGCTCTGCGCGGGCACCCACGTGTCGACGAGCTCCGAGATCGGCATGATCAACATCGTCGGCGAGTCGTCGGTGGGTGCGTCGAATCGCCGTGTGGAGTCCCTCGTCGGTCTCGAGGCGTTCCGGCGATTCGCTGCCGAGCGCGCACTCGTCACGGAGCTCACCTCGACGCTGAAGACGCGACCCGAGCAGCTCGTCGACCGCGTCGGCGAACTGGTGACCAGCCTCAAGGCCGCGGAGAAGCGCATTCAGGCGTTCGAGGCGAAGGCGCTGAACGACCGCGTCCCGGCGCTGGCCGTGAAGGCCACGCGTGTCGGCGACGTGCTGCTCGTGGCCGAGCCGGCCGGAGAACTGGGCTCAGGCGACGAGCTGCGCTCGCTCGCGCTCTCGGTGCGCGCACAGCTCGGCGACGTCGACGCGGTCGTCGCCCTCGCGGGCGAGGTCGGCGGCAAGCCGCTCACGATCGTCGCGACGACGGCGGGTGCGCGCGAGCACGGTGCGAACGCGGGCGCTCTCGCGAAGGCGGCCGCGGCCGCGCTCGGCGGCGGTGGCGGCGGCAAGCCCGATCTCGCGCAGGGCGGCGGCAGCGACCTCTCGGCGATCCCCGCGGCCCTCGAGGCCGTGCGCCGCGGGCTCGGCGGGTAGACGAGCGATGCGATCCGGGGCGAGGCTCGGCATCGACGTCGGGCGCGCCCGGATCGGCGTGTCGCGATGCGACAGCGGCGGGCTGCTCGCGGTACCGGTCGAGACGGTGCCGCGCGCGGCCGAGGGCGACGCCGACGTGCGACGCATCCTCGCCATCGCCGACGAGTACGAGGCGATCGAGCTCGTCGTCGGCAACCCGCTGTCGCTCTCGGGCGCGCCGACGCCGTCGACGGACGATGCCGTCGAGTTCGCGGGCCGGCTCGCGGGCGCGAGCCCCGGACGTCCGGTGCGCCTCGTCGATGAGCGACTGTCGACCGTGAGCGCGCAGCAGGCGCTGCGCGCGACCGGGAAGAAGGCGAAGCAGCAGCGTCCCATCGTCGACCAAGTCGCAGCCGTTATCATTCTGCAACATGCGATCGACGCCGAGCGCGCCTCCGGGCACGCTCCGGGTCGAACCCTCGACACCGATGAAGGGCCCTGACCCCTGTGACCCAGCTCCCCCCAGAGCACCCAGAGGCTGACGCGCTCATGCGCGACTGGCAGGCGATGCTCGCCGGCCAGCAGCCGACGACGACGAAGCCCTCGCCGGTCATGCCGCTCCCCACGGCTCCGCCGGCGCAGTCGACCTCGCCCGGCGCGCAGGCGGCACCGCCGGCGTCTCCCCGGCAGCCCGTCCGACCCGCTGCGGACCGGCCGGTTGCACCCGTCGAGCCCGCACCGGGATCCGCGGCCCCCGACGGACCTCCCGAGGGTCGGCAGATGACCCGTCGAGAAGCCCGCGAGGCCGAACAGCGCCGGGCGGCCGTCGAAGCCGCGACATCGAACGGCGCCGCGCCGGTCGCCCCCTCGACCGGTCCCACCCCGGCGGCGCCCTGGACGGGCCCCGCCCCCGCCGCAGCACCGACCGGCGCCGGAACGGCCGCGCCGTGGGACGGGCCCACGGCGACCGGTCCCGCGCCGACCACGCCGCCGACCGGACCGGCCCCGACGAGTCAGGGCCTCCCGGCCGTGGCCGAGCAGTTCGCGGCGCCGGTCTCCGCCGCCGCAGCGGCGTCGGGCCCGGTGCCGTCGATCGCCCCGGTCTCGGCACCCGGCGCGTCGCAGACCGACGCCACCGCGCTCGCGCCCGACGCTCCGGCCGCCGCCTTCGCGGCGCTGCTCGGCGGGCCCGAGACCGGCGACGGTCCCGAGCCGCCGCGGCGCAAGCCCACCCGCGCCGAACGCCGCGCCGCGGCATCCTTCGACCATCACGAACCCGATGGGCACGAGAAGCCCCGTCGCCGCGGAGGCTGGGGCTGCCTCATCGGCCTCCTCGTGGTCGCGGGTCTCGGCGTCGGCGCCTTCTTCTTCCTGCAGGGCCCGATCAACGCCGTCATCGAGCGGTTCCAGCCCGCCGCCGACTACGAAGGCCAGGGCACGGGCGAGGTCGTCTTCATGATCCACGAGGGCGACACGGGCGAGTCGATCGCCACGAACCTCGTCGCCGAGAAGGTCGTCGCGAGCGAGGACGCCTTCCTCGAGGCGGTCGCCGACGCCGACCCGTCGCCGATCTTCTACCCGGGCGCATACAAGCTCGCCGAGAAGATGAGCGCCCAGGCCGCGCTCGACGCCCTCGAAGACCCGGCGAGCAAGCTCGAGAACACCTTCGTGATCCCCGAGGGCACCGCGACCGTCGACGCCCTGCCGAGGATCGCAGAGGGCACCGGCATCCCGCTCGAGGAGCTCGAGGCCGCTGCGGCCGAGTCGCCGCAGTCGTACGGGCTGCCCGCCGAGGCGAAGAGCCTCGAAGGATTCCTCTTCCCGGCGACGTACACGCTCGACCCCGACGCCGACGCCCGTGCCGTGCTGCAGACGCTCGTCGACCGGCAGTTCCAGGCGCTCGACGAGGCGGGGGTCGCCCCCGAGGACCGCTGGAAGACGATCGTGCTCGCCGCCCTCGTGCAGCGCGAGGCGGGCCTCAAGGACGACTACTACAAGGTGTCCCGCGTCTTCCTCAACCGGCTCGACCCGGCGAAGTGGGAGAGCGGGCTGCTGCAGTCCGACGCGACCGTCGCCTACGGCACCGGCAACACGCACCTCGTCACGACGACCGACGCCGAGCGCGAGGACGCGTCGAACCCGTACAACACGTACGTGCACCCCGGCCTGCCGGTCGGCCCCATCTCGAACCCCGGCGACCTCGCCATCGATGCGGCGGTCCATCCCGCCGACGGACCGTGGCTGTTCTTCGTGACGTGGAACCTCGACACCGGCGAGACGATCTTCTCCTCGACCGTCGAGGAGCACGATGCCGCCGTCGAGAAGTGGCTCGCCTGGATGGAGGACCACCCCGAGTATGGCTGAGCCGCTGCCTTCTCGACCGCGCGCTCGCCTCGCGGTGCTCGGGTCGCCGATCGCGCACTCGAAGAGTCCGGCGCTGCATCGCGCCGCCTACTCGCGGCTCGGCCTGGACTGGGAGTACTCGGCGGTCGAGATGACCGGTGAGCGACTGCCGGGCTTCATCGACGGGCTGGATGACTCGTGGCGCGGCCTGTCGCTCACGATGCCGCTTAAGCAGGACGTGCTGGCGCTCGTCGACGAGGTCGACGAGCTCGTACGGCTGACGGGGGCGGCCAACACCGTCGTCTTCGACGACGGTGTGCGGCGGGGCTTCAACACCGACGTCGGCGGGATCGTGCGTGCGCTGGGGGAGTCGGGCGTCGGCCGGGTCCGCACGGGTGCGCTCATCGGCGCGGGTGCGACGGCGGCATCGGCACTCATCGCGATGGCCGAGCTCGGCGCCCGTGAGGTGCGGGTGCTCGTGCGCCGACCGGGTTCGGCCGCGGCGCTCGGCGACCTCGGGCGGCGTGCAGGGGTCGTCGTCGACGAGCTTCCGATCGACGCGCTCGCGGAGCTCGGCGCCGGTGATGCCGAGCTCGTGATCGCGACCGTGCCGGGCGGCTCCGCCCTCGGGGTCGCGCCGTCGGCCGTACTCGTCGACGGCAGCGTGCTGCTCGACGTGGCCTACGACCCGTGGCCGAGCACCCTCGGCGCGGCCTGGCTCGCGCGATCGGGGCGAGTGGTGCATGGACTCGGCATGCTGCTGCACCAGGCGCTGCTGCAGGTGCGCGTGTTCGTGCACGGCGACCCGTTCACCGAGCTGCCCGACGAGGATGACGTGCTCCGCGTCATGCGCGAAGCCGTGCGCTGACGCTGTGGAAGTATAGAAGGCATGCTCCGTTGGCTCACTGCCGGAGAGTCGCACGGCCCTGAGCTCGTCGCGATCCTCGAGGGTCTTCCCGCCGGCACCCCCGTCTCACTCGATCTCATCCGCGACGATCTCGCGCGCCGCAAGCTCGGCTACGGCCGCGGCGCCCGCATGAAGTTCGAGCAGGACGAGCTGGCGATCTCGGGCGGCGTGCGTCACGGGCTCAGCCTCGGCAGCCCCATCGCGCTGCGCGTCGGCAACACGGAGTGGCCGAAGTGGCAGGAGGTCATGAGCCCTGAGCCCATCGACCCGGCGAAGCTCGGTCGTGGCCGCGGAGCACCGCTCACCCGCCCGCGCCCCGGACACGCCGATCTCGTCGGCATGCAGAAGTACGGCTTCGACGAGGCGCGCCCCGTGCTCGAGCGGGCGAGCGCGCGTGAGACCGCCGCCCGGGTCGCCCTCGGCGCGGTGGCGAAGTCGTTCCTCGCGGAGCTCGGCATCACGACCATCGCCCACACGCTCTCGATCGGCCCGGTGCGCGTGCCCGACGACGCGGCGCTGCCCCTGCCGGCCGACCTCGCAGCGGTCGATGCCGACCCGCTGCGCTGCTTCGACGCCGACACGAGCGCCCGCATGGTCGCCGAGGTCGACGACGCGCACAAGTCGGGTGACACGCTCGGCGGCGTCGTCGAGGTGCTGGCCTACGGTGTGCCGCCCGGACTCGGGTCGCACGTGCACTGGGACCGTCGGCTCGACGCCCAGCTCGCGGCCGCACTCATGGGCATCCAGGCGATCAAGGGCGTCGAGGTCGGCGACGGGTTCGAGACCACGCGTCGTCGCGGGTCGGCCGCGCACGACGAACTGCACCTCGCCGACGGGCGGATCGAACGTGCCAGCGATCGGGCCGGCGGCACCGAGGGCGGCATGTCGACCGGCACCGTCCTGCGCGTACGTGCCGGTATGAAGCCCATCGCGACCGTGCCCCACGCCCTGCCCACGATCGACGTCGCGACGGGGGAGCCCGCTCCTGCGCACCACCAGCGTTCCGACGTCTGCGCGGTTCCGGCGGCCGGCGTCGTCGCCGAGGCGATGGTCGCGCTCGTCCTCGCGAACGCCGTCCTCGAGAAGTTCGGCGGTGACTCCGTCGTCGAGACGCGCCGCAACCTCGAGTCGTACCTCACCGCCATCCCCGAAGCACTCCGCACCCAGGGCGCGACCGGTGCGACGGTCGCCGGTGTCTGAGCGCGCACGCCTCGCGCTGCCGATCGTGCTCGTCGGGCCGATGGGCGCCGGCAAGTCGCGCGTCGGACAGCGGCTCGCGAACGACGCCGGGGCGCCGTTCGTCGACACCGACGTGCGCATCGCCGAGCGCTACGGCCCGATCGACGAGATCTTCGACCGCGAGGGCGAGGAGTACTTCCGCATCGTCGAGCGCGAGGTCGTCGCCGAGGCGCTCCGCGAGGAGGCGGTCGTGTCGCTCGGAGGCGGCGCCGTGCTGCACGCCGACACCCGCGACGATCTCGCGTCGCTGCCGGTCGTGTGGCTGCAGGTCTCGCGCGAGGCGGTGACGCCGCGGCTCACCGGGGGCAACCGGCCGCTGATCGCGGCCGGCGGCATCGACGCCTGGGCGGCGATCCTCGAGGCGCGCCGACCGCTCTACGAGGCGGTCGCCGACCTCGCCATCGACACCTCGCGCCGCTCGGTCGCGCGGATCGTCGACGACATCACCGAGCGTTTCGGAGGAGCACGATGACCGCAGGCGACGAGCGCACGAGCATCCGGGTCGGCGGCGAGTCCGGTTACGACGTGATCGTCGGACGGGGCGTCACCGCCGGCATCGCCGACGCACTCGGATCGGCGGTCAAGAAGGTGCTCGTCGTGCACCCGGCGACGCTCGGCGCGCGCGCCGCCGAACTGCGTGAATCGCTCTCCGACCGGTTCGAGGTGCTGCTCGCCGAGGTGCCCGACGCCGAGGCCGGAAAGCGCATCGAGGTCGCGGCCTTCTGCTGGCAGGTGCTCGGCCAGGCCGACTTCACGCGCAGCGATGCCATCGTCGGCTTCGGGGGTGGAGCGATCACCGACCTCGCGGGCTTCGTCGCCGGCACGTGGCTGCGCGGCGTGCGCGTCGTGCAGGTGCCGACCACCGTCCTCGGCATGGTCGACGCCGCCGTCGGCGGCAAGACGGGGATCAACACGAACGAGGGCAAGAACCTCGTCGGCGTCTTCCACGCCCCCGCCGAGGTGATCTGCGACCTCGACCTGCTCGACACCCTGCCGAAGAACGAGATCCTCGCCGGGTTCGCCGAGATCGTGAAGGCCGGCTTCATCCGCTACCCCGAGATCCTCGACACGATCGAGGCCGACCCCGAGCGGGCCACCGACCCGTCGACGCCCGAGTTCCGTCGCGTGATCGAGTTGTCGATCCGCATGAAGGCCGACGTGGTCTCCGAGGACTTCACCGAGCAGGGCCTGCGCGAGATCCTGAACTACGGGCACACGCTCGGCCACGCGGTCGAACATGCCGAGCGCTACCAGTGGCGGCACGGCGCGGCGGTGTCGGTCGGACTCGCGTTCGCCGCGGAGCTCGGACGGCTCTCGGGCCGCCTCTCCGACGAGGTCGCCGACCGCCACAAGCGAGTGCTCGACCTGCTCAGCCTGCCGACGAGCTACCCGGCCGGGCGATGGAACACGCTGCTCGCGACCATGCAGCGCGACAAGAAGGCACGAGCCGGCCAGCTTCGGTTCATCGTGCTCGACGACCTCGCGAAGCCCACCGTCATGCTGGCGCCCGACCAGTCGCTGCTCTTCGCCGCCTATCAGGAGATCGCGAGCTGAACGCCCCGCCGCGATTCACAGAGATCGCGTGATGCCGGCCCCGTGACGTCGGTGCCAGACTGGCGCCCGCGCAGGGGCGCCCGAGGGGGAACGGCATGAGCAGCACGATGAAGAAGACGGCCACGGGCGCGACACTCGTCACGCTCATCCTCGTGGCGGCGGTCGCGAACCTGCCGCTCGCCGTGGCGAACGTGGCGCTGCCCGACATCGGCAAGGCGTTCGACGCATCCCAGACGGAGCTCAACCTCGTCGCGGTGGGCTACTCGCTCGGCCTCGCCGCGTCGGTGCTGTGGCTCGGCGCGGTCGGCGACCGCTACGGCCGGAAGTCGATGCTGCTCATCGGCGTGCTGCTCTCGCTGCCGGCCTGCCTCGTCGCGGCGTTCGCGCCGACGATCGAGGTGCTCATCATCGCCCGCATCGTCGGCGGCCTCGCCGCGGGCATGGCGTACCCGACGACCCTCGCGCTCATCACGGCCCTGTGGTCGGGTGCCGAACGCACCAGGTCGATCGCGCTGTGGTCGGCGATCGGCGGCGCCATCTCCGCGCTCGGGCCGCTCATCTCCGGGTTCCTGCTGGAGATCTTCTCCTGGGGGTCGGTCTTCCTCGTGACGCTGCCCCTGATCGTCGTCGCGGTGCCGATGGTGCTGAAGTTCGTGCCCGCGCACGTGAACGAGTCGACCGAGCGGGTCGACAACCTCGGCGGCCTGCTCTCGGCCCTCATGGTCGGCGGCCTCATCCTGGCGATCAACTTCGCGGCAGTACCGAACTCGGGCACCCTCGTGCTCGGCCTGTCGATCATCGGCGCGGCGGCGCTCATCGGCTTCGTCATCCGCCAGCGCCTCGCCAAGAACCCGCTGTACGATCTGGCGATCGCGGCTCGCCCGATCTTCTGGGTCGCGGCCTGTGCGGGGATCATCGTGTTCGGTTCGCTCATGGGCGCCATGTTCATCGGCCAGCAGTACCTGCAGAACGTGC
The DNA here is from genome assembly GCF_053618155.1 of Agromyces sp. NPDC055658. Taxonomy (NCBI): domain Bacteria; kingdom Bacillati; phylum Actinomycetota; class Actinomycetes; order Micrococcales; family Microbacteriaceae; genus Agromyces; species Agromyces sp. NPDC055658. The sequence continues at coordinate 26,260 of NZ_JBSHHD010000029.1, forward strand.
TCGGGTACACGACCGTCGAATCGGGCTTCGCGATCCTGCCGGCCGCGATCTTCATGGTCCTGCTCGCACCCCGGTCGGCGAAGCTCGTCGAGACGCGGGGCGCCCGCTTCACGCTGCTGCTCGGCTACACGGGCGTGCTCCTCGGATTCCTGACGATGCTGCTGCTCTGGCGCGAGGGCGCGCAGTACTGGGTGGTCGGCCTCGGTTACGCGTTCGTCGGCGCCGGCGTCGGGCTCGCCGGCACGCCGGCGTCGAGGTCGCTCACCGGTGCCGTGCCGGTGCGACGTGCGGGCATGGCCTCGGGCACCGCCGACCTGCAGCGCGACCTCGGCGGCGCGATCATGCAGTCGATCCTCGGTGCGCTGCTCACCGCGGGCTACGCCGCGTCGGCGACCGCGCTCATGAAGGGCTCGCCCGACGCCGACCAGATCACGAGCTCGGTGCAGAGCCAGCTGACGAAGTCGTTCGCGAGCGCGACCGACATCGCCGAGCAGTACCCGAAGTACTCCGATGCCATCATCCAGGGGGCGAAGCAGTCGTTCGAGCAGGGGCAGGACTGGGCGTACCTCGCGGGCATCATCGCGGTGCTGATCGGCGCGGTGCTCGTCATCTGGAAGTTCCCGAACGCCCAGCGGGAGCGCGAACTGCTCGCGCAGTACCACGCTGAGGATCAGGGGGAGCCGCAGCCCGCGGAGTGAGGTGGTGCGCGAGTCGGTGAGCATCGGCGGGCCGCGGGGCAGAACGGGCCGACGCGCGCGGCAGCGGTAGGCTGCCCGGATGACGAACACCACTGCCCCGAAGGGACCCGCGGCATGACCGGGCGTCGGCTCCTGCTCGTCAACGGACCCAACCTGAACCTGCTCGGCACCCGCGAGCCCGAGGTCTACGGCACCGAGACGCTCGCCGATGTCGAGCGGCTGGTCGAGGATTCGGCGGCAGTGCTCGGCTTCGACGTCCGGGTCGTGCAGAGCAACCACGAGGGCGTGCTCATCGACGCCATCCACGATGCGCGCGCCGACTGCGCCGGCATCGTGATCAACCCGGGCGGGTTGACGCACACGTCGGTCGTGCTCCGCGACGCACTCGCGGGCGTCGCACTGCCCGTCGCCGAGGTGCACATCTCCGATGTCATGCAGCGCGAGCCGTTCCGCCACCACTCGTACGTCGCCGACGTGGCCGTGGTGCACGTCGTCGGCGAGGGGGTCGCCGGCTACGCGACCGCGGTGCGCCGGCTCATCGCTGCGATCGAGGGCCGGGCCGACGGCTGACCCGATGCCGGCCGGCCGGCCGGCGTTCAGTCGCCCCGAGCGAAGTCGAGGCTCTCGACGACGATCGCCACGACGACCGCGAGTTCGGCCTCGTCGCGCGGACCGTAGACCATGAACTCCGTCCCGTGGTCCTCGTACTGGTGGGGTTCGGCCCACCCCAGCTCGGTCAACCGAGCCCCGCGCCAGGCGGGCAGCACCAGGTGCATCGAGGTGTCGGAGACTCCGTGCAGGTGCACGGGCTCGAGCCGGCCGTCGGGGAACAGCGAGGTCTCGGGGGAGCCTGCGGTCTCGACCTCGGTGAGGAACACCGCGCGCGACGACGTCGGCGACACCTGGCTGTGGCCCTCGACGACGCCGTCGAGGGCGAACACGGCCGCGACGAGCCGCCCCCACATCTCGGGCGGAGCCTGCTGGGTGAGCTGGCGCTGCGGGCCCTCGGTGGAGACCTGCGGCCGGGGGCCGCGTCGGGGAGGTGCGATCATCCCGTCAGCGTAGGTCATCGGCGCAGGCCCGGCACGAGGCATCCGCCTGCGGCCCGCGCGCGTTGGCGCTGCCGGAGCCGAGCGACTAAACTCGACCGACTGAACTCTCTCGGGCCGATCTCCGGCCGAGCCTCTTCGCAACCGAACGGATCGTATACGCATGGCAAGCACCGCTGACATCAAGAACGGCGTCGTCCTCTCGATCGACGGCCAGCTCTGGAGCGTCATCGAGTTCCAGCACGTCAAGCCCGGCAAGGGCGGTGCCTTCGTGCGCACCAAGCTGAAGAACGTCGTCAGCGGCAAGACCGTCGACCGCACCTACAACGCCGGCGCGAAGGTCGACATCGAGAACGTCGACCGCCGCGACTTCACCTACCTCTACAACGACGGCGACGGCTTCGTGTTCATGGACGCGACCGACTACGACCAGATCACCGTGCCCGCGACGGTCGTCGGCGACGCCGCGAACTTCATGCTCGAGAACCAGGCCGTCACCATCGCCCTGAACAACGGCAACCCGCTCTACGTCGACCTTCCCGCGTCGGTCGTGCTCGAGATCACCTACACCGAGCCCGGCCTGCAGGGCGACCGCTCGACGGGTGGCACGAAGCCCGCGACCGTCGAGACCGGCTACGAGATCCAGGTGCCGCTCTTCCTGGAGACGGGCACCAAGGTCAAGGTCGACACCCGCACGGGTGACTACCTCGGCCGCGTGAACGACTAGTGAGCGCACGCACGAAGGCGCGCAAGCGCGCGCTCGACATGCTGTACTCGGCCGACATGCGCCAGGTGCCGGTCGAGCAGATGCTCGTCGTCGAGGCGGAGAAGGCCGCGAACGAGCCCGAGCGGGCCGCCTCGTGGCTCTACGCGCGCGAGATCGTCGACGGCATCGTCGACCATCGCACCGAGATCGACGAGCTCATCGAGACCCACTCGCGCGGGTGGACGCTCGAGCGCATGCCGGCGGTCGACCGTGCCCTGCTGCGCATCGGCGTCTGGGAGATCGTCTACAACGACGAGGTGCCCGACCCGGTCGCGATCGCCGAGGCGGTCGAGGCCGCGACGGTGCTGTCGACCGACGACTCCGCCGGCTTCGTCAACGGGCTGCTCGCCGCGGTCTCGCACGCCAAGGCCTGATCTCCACCGCCGCCGCCTACCGCACTCGGCGGCTCGATCGCCGCTCACGCCCGCGGGTCGCGGACGCCCCGAAGCATCCGCATCGTGTGCTCGACGACCTCGCGAGGGGAGTCGTGCGTCCTGAGCGACCGACCGATCGCACGCGCGTTCACCCGGTACGCGGGGCCCCGTGCGAGCCGGCGAACCGCGCGGGCGACCGCTCGCGCCGTCGGCCGCCCCGTGTGCAGGTCGACGCCGGCGCCCGCCCATGCGACGCGGGCGGCACCTCGTGCCACCAATCCGGCCGCTCGAGGTCGTCGTCGCCCGGTCGGGCCAGCCGGCCGACGGAACGAAGGCGACCGGATGCCTCGGGGCGGGGGTACTCGAGCTCGGCGACGCCGTTCGCGCAGACGAGCTGCGGTGAGTAGCACGCCTCGTCGAACGTCGTCGCGGTCGGCGGGAGTCCCGCCGCGAGCCGCTGCTCGGCGTACGCCCGCTGGATGGGCCTCGTCACGAGCCGGGCGACCCGGTGCAGCAGGCGGTCGCGCGCGCGGCCCGGGCCACCGCGAGCGGGCCGCAGGGCGAGCCCCGGAGGCGGCAGCGCGATGCTCGGCAACGTGAGCGGCGTGAGTGCGACCGTCGCCTACGGGGTGCCCGTCGACTCGGCGACGAGTGCCGCCCCGAGGCTCGTGGACTCCGCGACGATGACGTCCCATGGGCGCACGGCGAAGGCCGCGCGCAGGTCGTCGAACTGCCCCGAACCGGTGCGCACGAAGAGGTGCTCGACGTTGAGGAGCAGTTGCCGGGGACCCTTCCGGCCGGCGAGCGCGGGGAACGTCGCCGCGAGGTCGTGCTCGTCGAAGTCCGGCGCCGTCCGCCACCGCAGCACCTCCGCGCCGACCGCCTCGAATCGGGCCGCATACACCTCGCCGGTGTCGACGCGAACCGAGTGGCCGGCCTCGACGAACGCCGCGGCGACCGCGGCCATCGGAGCGGCGTGACCGTGGAACGGCGTCACGGCGATCATCACGTCGGCCATGCACGATTCCACCACCGACGGTGCCACGGCCGAGGCCCGTGAACGGGGGGAGTGCGAGGCCGACCCCGAGCGCGGGCTCGGTGTCCGCCCCGAGCGCGATTCAGCGGTACTCCGGGCGACGGCGACCCGAGCCCGCGATGGGATGGGGAACCGTCGCCCCTCGGCGTGCATCCCATCACCCAGAACCGAAAGGCTCCGTCATGTCCTCCACCACTCTCGGCACCGGTCGCACCGCACCGACCGCCGGCCTCGACCACGTCCTCGAGCGCGCCGACGCGGCCCAGGCCGTGCTGCAGCGCTTCTTCGCCCGCACCGGAGCGCCGGCCCTGCGGATCGCGCTCGGACTCGTGTTCGCCGCCTTCGGCGCACTCAAGTTCATCCCCGGCGCGAGCCCCGTCGACGAACTCGTGACGCGCACGTGGAACGCGCTCTCGTTCGGCATCGTCGACGGCTACGCGGCGATGGCCCTCACGGCCGCGCTCGAGGTGTTCGTCGGCCTCACCTTCATCACCGGCTGGTTCCTGCGCATCGGCCTGCTGGCCCTCGCGGCGACGTTCGTCGGCATCTTCTCGCCGCTCGTCTTCTTCACCGGCGAGCTCTTCAGCACCGCCGGGCCGACGCTCACGGCCCAGTACATCCTCAAGGACGTCGTGCTCGTGGCCGCGGCGATGGTCGTGGCCGCAGGTGCGCTCACGCGCCCGATCCGCCGCCGTTGAGCGCACGGGCCGTACCGCCCCGGCCGACTTCGCCCGAGCCCGAACGGCTCCCGCCCCGTGCGGGAGCCGTTCCGGCGTCGGCATCGTCGGCACGCTCGCCCCAGGCCGCGAGGGCGGCGGCGACGAGGCCGAGGCCGACCAGGCTGCCGTGCGGCCAGTACGTGAGCAGCACCGTCGAACCGACGATGATCGGCAGCGTCGCCGCGAGCAGCAGCCGCTCCCAGAGCGGTGCACCGCGGCCGTTCGCCAGGGCGACGACGATCGCCCAGACGCCGATCGCGAGGAGGGCGAACAGCTCCGCGCCCCAGATCGCGTGCCACGGGGCGTCCAGCGGATGGTTCGCGTACGAGAGCGCGGTGATCGGAGCAGTGGCCAGTACGAGCCAGCCGAGCACCCGTCCGGTCCAGCCGAGCGCCGCGAAGGTCGGGCCCGTGGCGAGCCACACGAGCACGAACGACAGGGCCGAGGCGGCGCCGAACACGAGGTAGAAGTCGCCCCATCCCATCGAGGCGAGCGCCGACCGCAGCGCGTCGTAGACGGCGGAGTCGTCGAGTGCCGCGAGCCAGTCGGGCGAATCCGCGCCCGACCACACCGCCTGCTGCGGTGGAAGCAGGAAGAAGGCCCATGCCGCCGCCGCGAGGGCGGCGACCACGCACCAGGGTCTCGAAGGGTGCCGTCGCATGCCCGAACCCTAGCGCCGACCGTCGCACCGCGACAGTCCGGCGCACCGCGGTGCGGCCGCGCCGCGACATGCTGCGTGCGGCCGACCCGGTAGACTGGCTGGACTTGGCAACCTTTAAGGCCGTCCTGAGAGGCGGAGAAGGGAGTCGGTTGATGGCACGTGCTGTGCTCAGTCAGGCTGACATCCAGCGGGCGTTGACCCGCATCTCGCACGAGATCCTCGAATCGAATCGCGGGAGCCGCGATCTCGTCCTCCTCGGCATTCCGACGCGCGGCGTGTTCCTCGCCCGCCGCATCGCCGAGACCATCGCGCGCATCGAACCCGATGCGCCGGAGCCCGCGGTGCTCGCCGGCGCCGTCGACGTCACGATGTACCGTGACGATCTCGGCCGCACCCGCACCCGCACGCCCTCGCCGACGCAGCTGCCCCCGGGCGGCATCGACGGCAAGACGGTCGTGCTCGTCGACGACGTGCTCTACTCGGGTCGCACCATCCGCGCCGCCTTCGACGCGCTCGCCGACCTCGGCCGGGCGCGCGCGGTGCGCCTCGCCGTGCTCGTCGACCGTGGGCACCGCGAGTTCCCGATCCGCGCCGACTTCGTCGGCAAGAACCTCCCGAGCTCGACGCGCGAGCGCATCAACGTGCGCCTCGTCGAGACCGACGGCGACGACGCCGTCACGATCGAGGGGGGCGACGAATGAAGCACCTGCTCGGCACGCGCGACCTCGCACGCGACGAGGCGATCGCCCTGCTCGACATCGCGGAGGACATGGCCGCCGTGCAGGAGCGCGAGGTCAAGAAGCTCCCGACGCTGCGCGGCAAGACCGTCGTGAACCTCTTCTTCGAGGACTCGACCCGCACCCGCATCTCGTTCGAGGCCGCCGCGAAGCGGCTCTCGGCCGACGTGATCAACTTCAGCGCGAAGGGCTCGAGCGTCTCGAAGGGCGAGAGCCTCAAGGACACCGCCCAGACCCTCCAGGCGATGGGCGCCGACGGCGTCGTCATCCGGCACCACGCGTCGGGCGCCCCGCACACGCTCGCGACGAGCGGCTGGATCGACGCGGGCGTCGTCAACGCCGGCGACGGCACGCACGAGCATCCGACTCAGGCCCTGCTCGACGCCTTCACCATGCGCCGGCGCCTGCACGGCACCGCGTCGCGCGGGAAGGGGCTCGACGGCGTGCACGTCGTCATCGTCGGCGACATCCTGCACTCGCGGGTCGCCCGCTCGAACGTGTGGCTGCTCGACACCCTCGGTGCAGAGGTCCAACTCGTCGCGCCGCCGACGCTCGTTCCCGTCGCGACGGGCTCCTGGCCCGCCGTGGTCGGCTACGACCTCGACGCCGCCCTCGCGAGCTCGCCCGACGTCGTCATGATGCTGCGCATCCAGGCCGAGCGCATGCACGCCGCGTTCTTCCCGAACAGCCGCGAGTACACCCGCACGTGGGGGCTCGACGACGCCCGGTTCGACGCGCTGCCGCCGACTACGATGGTCATGCACCCCGGCCCCATGAACCGCGGGCTCGAGATCTCGGCCCGTGCGGCGGATTCGCCGCGGTCGACGGTGCGAGAACAGGTCGCGAACGGAGTATCAGTGAGAATGGCCGCGCTCTATCTGCTGCTGTCGGGCGAACGGGGTGAGGTCTGATGGGCGAGCGCCACCTCATCACCGGCGCCACGCTGCCGAGCGGCGAACGCGCCGACATCCTGCTGTCGGACGGCGTCATCGCCGAGGTCGGCACCATCACGGATGCTTCGGGCGCGACGGTCCACGACGCCGACGGCCTCGTGGCACTGCCCGGACTCGTCGACCTGCACACGCACCTCCGTGAGCCCGGCTACGAGCAGAGCGAGACCGTGCTGACCGGCACCCAGGCCGCGGCCGTCGGCGGGTTCACCGCCGTGTTCGCGATGGCGAACACCTTCCCCGTCGCCGACACCGCCGGTGTCGTCGAGCAGGAGGCGAGCCTCGGTCGTGCCGCCGGCTTCGCGACGGTGCAGCCGATCGGCGCGGTGACCGTCGGGCTCAAGGGCGCGGAACTCGCCGAGCTCGGGGCGATGGCGCGGTCGCGTGCGAACGTGCGGGTGTTCAGCGACGACGGCTTCTGCGTCTTCGACCCGCTGCTCATGCGCCGCGCGCTCGAGTACGTGAAGGCGTTCGACGGCGTCATCGCCCAGCACGCCCAGGAGCCGAGGCTCACCGAGGGCGCGCAGATGAACGAGGGTCCGCTCTCGGCGGAGCTCGGGCTCACCGGCTGGCCGGCCGTCGCCGAGGAGTCGATCATCGCGCGCGACGTGCTGCTCGCCGAGCACGTCGGCAGCCGCCTGCACGTCTGCCATGTCTCGACCGCCGGCTCGGTCGAGGTGATCCGCTGGGCGAAGGCCCGCGGCATCGACGTCACCGCCGAGGTCACGCCGCACCACCTGCTCCTCACCGACGACCTCGTCGCCGGGTACGACCCGCGCTTCAAGGTGAACCCCCCGCTGCGCCGCACCGAGGACACGCTGGCGCTGCGCGAGGCCCTGGCCGACGGCACGATCGACATCGTGGCCACCGACCACGCCCCGCATCCGGTGGAGGCGAAGGAGAGCGAGTGGGACGCCGCGGCCAACGGCATGGTCGGGCTCGAGTCGGCGCTGCCGGTCGTGCACGCGGCGATGGTCGAGACCGGCCTCATCGGCTGGGCCGACGTCGCCCGGGTGCTGTCGCAGGCGCCCGCCCGCATCGGCCGGCTTCGCGGGCACGGCGAGGCGATCGCCGCCGGCGCCGCGGCCGAGCTCACGCTCTACGACCCGCAGTCGAGCGGCGTGTTCGACCTCGACCGGCTCGCCGGCCGCAGCGTGAACTCGCCCTACCTCGGCCGCACCCTGCCCGGTCGCGTGGTCGCGACCTTCCATGCGGGCTACGCGACCTGCCTCGATGGACGTGCGCGTCCGGCCGACGAGGTCGCGCGACTCGCGGCCGAGGCCGCAGGAGGCGCGCATGGATAAGGTGATCGGCGCGATCGTCGCCGTCGCGGTCATCGCGCTCGTCGCCTGGCTCGTGCTCCGATCGTGGCGCCGACGAACGCGACGCGACGCGACGCTGTCGGCGCACCCGGTGCCCGCCGACCTCGGCGTCGCGACCCTCGAGTCCGAGGTGCTCTACGTCGCCACGACTCCGGCGGGCGAGCCGCTCGAGCGGCTCGCGATCCCCGGCCTCGCGTTCCGCGGGTCGGGACGTGTCGAGATCGTGCCGGAGGGGCTGGTCCTCCGCATCGCGGGGGAGCCGGTCACCTTCATCCCGGCCGACAAGCTGATCGGAGCGTCCACGGCGACGTACGCGATCGACCGTGCGGTCGAACCCGAGGGCCTCATCGCCGTCGGCTGGATCGCCGCCCTCGACGACGCGGAGGCCGAACCTCCCCGCGTCGACAGCTACCTCCGCGCCCGGTACCCGGGCGACCAGGCCCGGATCATCCGGGCCATCGACGACATCGCCGCCGCGCCCGACGCGCCGCGGCCGGAACACGAGAGCGAGGCCTCGGATGACTGAGACCGCCACCCCAATGTCAGAGCCGGCCGTGCTCGTCCTCGAGGACGGCACCCGCTACGAGGGCCGTGCCTACGGCGCCCGCGGGCGCACCGTCGGCGAGGCCGTCTTCGCCACCGGCATGACCGGCTACCAGGAGACGCTGACCGACCCGTCGTACGCCGGGCAGATCGTCATGATGACGGCGCCGCACATCGGCAACACGGGCATGAACGACGACGACGAGGAATCGAACCGCATCTGGGTGGCCGGCTTCATCGTCCGCGATCCCTCCCGGGTCGTGTCGAACTTCCGCTCGCAGCGGAGCCTCGACGACGACCTCGTGCGCTCCGGCGTGGTGGGCATCTCGGGCATCGACACCCGCGCGCTCACCCGGCACCTTCGTTCGGCCGGCGCCATGCGGGCGGGCATCTTCTCCGGTGACGATGCGCGCCTGAGCGCCGGCGAGCAGCTCGCCGTCGTGCAGTCGGGTGCCGAGATGGCGGGGCAGAACCTGTCGGCCGCCGTCTCGACCGCGGAGCCCTACACCCTGCCGGCGGAGGGCGAGCGCGTCGGCTCGGTCGCCGTGCTCGACCTGGGCGTGAAGACGTCGACCCTGCACTACCTCGCCGAGCGCGGGTTCGACGTGCACGTGCTCCCGCAGACGGCGACCGCCGACGAGATCCTCGCGATGCAGCCCGACGCGCTCTTCTACTCGAACGGCCCCGGCGACCCCGCGGCGTCCGACCAGCACGTCGAGATCCTGCGCACCGCGCTGCGCGCCGGCGTGCCGTACTTCGGCATCTGCTTCGGCAACCAGCTGCTCGGCCGGGCGCTCGGCTTCGGCACCTACAAGCTGACCTTCGGGCATCGCGGCATCAACCAGCCGGTCCTCGACCGCGCGACGGGTCGCGTCGAGATCACCGCCCACAACCACGGCTTCGCCGTGGATGCGCCGATCGACGCGGTGAGCGAGTCGAGCGAGGGCTTCGGGCGCGTCGAGGTCAGCCACATCGGCCTCAACGACAACGTCGTCGAGGGACTCAACTGCCTCGACATCCCCGCATTCAGCGTGCAGTACCACCCCGAGTCGGCGGCCGGCCCGCACGACGCGAACTACCTCTTCGACCGGTTCCGCGACATGGTCGTCCTTCGACAGGCCCAGGGCGAGTCGCCAACCACCGAGACCAGCCAGGAGGCAGGCAACTAATGCCCAAGCGCGACGACATCAACTCCGTCCTCGTCATCGGCTCCGGACCGATCGTCATCGGCCAGGCGGCCGAGTTCGACTACTCCGGCACCCAGGCGTGCCGGGTGCTCCGTGCCGAGGGCGTCCGCGTCATCCTCGTGAACCCGAACCCGGCCACGATCATGACCGACCCCGACTTCGCCGACGCGACCTACATCGAGCCGATCACGCCCGAGATCATCGAGCAGATCATCATCAAGGAGCGCCCCGACGCGGTGCTCCCGACGCTCGGCGGGCAGACCGCGCTCAATGCCGCGATCGCGCTGCACGACGCCGGCATCCTCGAGAAGCACGGCGTCGAGCTCATCGGCGCGAAGGTCGAGGCCATCCGCAAGGGCGAGGACCGCCAGCTCTTCAAGGACCTCGTGATCGAGGCGGGCGCCGACGTCGCCCGCTCGCACGTCGCCAAGACGCTCGACGAGGCGAAGGCGTTCGCCGAAGACCTGGGGTACCCGCTGGTCGTGCGCCCGTCGTTCACGATGGGCGGCCTCGGCTCGGGCTTCGCCTACACCGAGGACGATCTCGTCCGCATCGTCACGCAGGGCCTGCACGACTCGCCCACGACCGAGGTGCTCCTCGAGGAGTCGATCCTCGGCTGGAAGGAGTACGAGCTCGAGCTCATGCGCGACACCCACGACAACACCGTCGTGGTCTGCTCGATCGAGAACGTCGACCCCGTCGGCGTGCACACGGGCGACTCGATCACCGTCGCCCCGGCGCTCACGCTCACCGACCGCGAGTACCAGAAGCTCCGCGACATCGGCATCGACATCATCCGCGCCGTCGGCGTCGACACCGGCGGCTGCAACATCCAGTTCGCGGTCGACCCGGCCGACGGCCGCATCATCGTCATCGAGATGAATCCGCGAGTGTCGCGTTCGAGCGCGCTCGCGTCGAAGGCGACCGGCTTCCCGATCGCGAAGATCGCCGCGAAGCTCGCAATCGGCTACCGGCTCGACGAGATCCCCAACGACATCACCCGCGTGACGCCCGCGAGCTTCGAGCCGACGCTGGACTACGTCGTCGTCAAGGTTCCGCGGTTCGCGTTCGAGAAGTTCCCGGCCGCCGACCCGACCCTCACGACGACCATGAAGTCGGTCGGCGAGGCGATGGCGATCGGCCGCAACTTCTCGACGGCGCTGCAGAAGGCCCTGCGTTCCCTCGAGAAGCGCGGCTCGTCCTTCCACTGGGGTGAGGAGGAGCGCTCGGCCGACGAGCTGCTCGAGCTCGCGTCGGTCCCCACCGACGGGCGCATCGTCCTCGTGCAGCAGGCGCTCCGCAAGGGCGCCACGATCGAGCAGGCCTTCGAGTCGACGAAGATCGACCCCTGGTTCCTCGACCAGATCGTGCTCATCAACGAGGTCGCGGCGCACGTGGCGGCCGCCGAGGCGCTCGATCACGACACGCTGCTGCTCGCGAAGGACCACGGGTTCTCCGACGCGCAGATCGCCGAGCTCCGCGGCTTCGGCAGCGAGGCGGACGCACGAGAGGTGCGCCACATCCTCGGCATCCGACCGGTGTACAAGACGGTCGACACCTGCGCGGGCGAGTTCCCGGCGCTCACCCCGTACCACTACTCGAGCTACGACGTCGAGACCGAGGTCGAGCCGAGCGAGCGTCGCAAGGTCGTCATCCTGGGCTCCGGTCCGAACCGCATCGGCCAGGGCGTCGAGTTCGACTACTCGTGCGTGCACGCGTCCTTCGCGCTCTCGGCCGCGGGCTTCGAGACGATCATGATCAACTGCAACCCCGAGACGGTCTCGACGGACTACGACACGAGCGACCGCCTCTACTTCGAGCCGCTCACGCTCGAGGACGTGCTCGAGGTCATCCACGCCGAGTCGCAGACGGGCGAGCTCGTCGGCGTGGTCGTGCAGCTCGGCGGCCAGACGGCGCTCGGCCTCGCCAAGGGCCTCGAGGCGGCCGGCGTGCCGATCCTCGGCACGACTCCCGACGCGATCGACCTCGCCGAGGAGCGCGGGCTTTTCTCCGGCATCCTCGAGAGCGCCGGGCTGCTCGCGCCGCGCAACGGCACCGCGATCGATCTCGCCGGTGCCCAGCAGGTCGCCGAGGGCATCGGCTACCCGGTGCTCGTGCGTCCGAGCTACGTGCTCGGCGGACGCGGCATGGAGATCGTCTACGACACGGCCTCGCTCGCCGACTACTTCGTTCGCATCGAGGGTCAGGGCATCGTCGGGCCGAGCCATCCGCTCCTCGTCGACCGCTTCCTCGACGACGCGATCGAGATCGACGTCGACGCGCTCTACGACGGCACCGATCTCTACATCGGCGGGGTCATGGAGCACATCGAGGAGGCCGGGATCCACTCCGGCGACTCGAGCTGCACCCTGCCGCCCGTGACCCTCGGCCGCGCCGAGGTCGACCGCGTGCGCGAGGCGACGCGCGCGATCGCCGAGGGCGTCGGCGTGAAGGGCCTGCTCAACGTGCAGTTCGCGATCGGCGCGGGCGTGCTCTACGTGCTCGAGGCGAACCCGCGCGCGAGTCGCACGGTGCCGTTCGTGTCGAAGGCGCTCGGCATTCCGCTCGCGAAGGCCGCGAGCCGCATCATGGTCGGCGCGACCGTCGCCGAGCTCATCGCAGAGGGCATGCTGCCCGCGTCCGACGGGTCGCGCGTCCCGCTCGACGCACCGGTCGCCGTGAAGGAGGCCGTGCTGCCCTTCCACCGGTTCCGCACCCGCGAGGGCATCATGGTCGACTCGGTCCTCGGCCCCGAGATGCGCTCGACCGGCGAGGTCATGGGCATCGATCGCGACTTCCCGCGTGCCTTCGCGAAGAGCCAGCTCGCGGCCTACGGCGGCATGCCAGACTCGGGCACGGTCTTCGTCTCGGTCTCCGATCGCGACAAGCGCGCGATCATCCTGCCGGTGCTCCGCCTGCAGCAGCTCGGCTACGAGATCACCGCGACCGAGGGCACCGCCGAGGTGCTGCGTCGCAACGGCATCCGGGCGAGCGAAGTGCTGAAGTTCCACGACAAGCCCACCGCGGACGCGACGAGCGTGGTCGAGCTCATCCACCGCGGAGAGGTCGACGTCGTCGTGAACACGCCGAGCGGTCGCAGCTCGCGCGCCGACGGCTACGAGATCCGTGCCGCGGCCGTGGCCGCCGACATCCCCCTCTTCACGACCATCGCCGAACTGGCGGCCGCCGTGGCGTCGCTCGACGCGAAGGACGGCGGCTTCGAGGTGACGAGCCTGCAAGACTACGCCCGCAAGCGGGAGGAGACGGCGTGACCGACGAGCTCATCCCGTTCGGCGAGCGGCTCGGCGCCGTCTTCGCGGCCTACGGTCGGCTCTGCGTCGGCATCGACCCGCACGCCTCGCTCCTGTCGGCGTGGGGCTACGACGACTCGGCAGCAGGCGTCCGCGAATTCGGGCTGCGCGCCGTGGATGCCGCGGCCGGACGCGCCGGCATCGTCAAGCCGCAGGTCGCCTTCTTCGAACGGCACGGCGCCGCCGGCTACGCGGCCCTCGAGCGCGTGCTCGCCGAGGCGCGCGACGCCGGGCTCCTCGTGATCGCCGACGCGAAGCGCGGCGACATCGGGACGAGCGTCGATGCCTACGGCGAGGCGTGGCTGCGGCCCGGCTCGTCGCTCGAGGCCGATGCCATGACGATCAGCGCCTTCCAGGGCCTCGGGTCGATCGAATCGGTCATGGGCGCGGCCGAGCGATGGGGCAAGGGACTCTTCGTCCTCGCGGCGACCTCCAACCCCGAGGCGGCCGCCATCCAGCGCGCCGTGCTCACCCAGTCGAGCCGCGAGGGGTCGACGGTCGCCGGCGCGATCGCCTCGGGCGTGACGAGCTGGAACCAGGGTCGTCCCGACGCGGCGGAGCGCGAGTTCGCCTCGATCGGCCTCGTGCTCGGCGCGACCGTCGACCTCTCGGCAGCGGGGATCGACGTGCACGGCGATGTGCCCCGGCCGGGTCTCCCGGTCCTCGCTCCCGGGTTCGGCCACCAGGGCGGCGAAGTCCGCGACCTGCGCGCGATCTTCGGCGCCCTCTCGGCAGGCGTCATCGTGAGTGAGTCGCGGTCGCTGCTCTCGGCCGGTCCCGACGGCCTCGCCGATGCCGTCGCACGCCGCATCGACGAGATCGGCGCCATCGATGTCTGATCGTCCCGTCACCGCCGCCAACCCGCCCGAGGTCGACCGCGTCGCCGCCTCGCGCGCCGCCGTCGCCGCGCGACGGGCGCGCGCGGGCGTCAAGGCCGAGGTCGCCGCCTCGCGAAGGAGCCCGCTCGATGTCCTCCGCGTCGCCTACGAAGAGCCGGAGGGCGTCGAGGGGCGACTCCGGGTCACCGAGTTCCTGACGTCGATCCCCGCGATCGGCGCGACGAAGTCGGCCCGCATCATGCAGGACCTCGAGATCTCGACGTCGAAGCGTCTCGGCGGCCTCGGCCGCCTGCAGCGACGTCGGTTGCGCGAGTTCATCGCCGAGTGGGTCGCCGCCCACGGCGGCACCGGCGATCGTCTCGTGGTGCTCGCGGGGCCGACCGCGGTCGGCAAGGGCACCGTCGCCGGGTACATCCGCCAGCACCACCCCGAGGTCCGGCTCTCGGTCTCGGCGACCACGCGCGCGCCGCGGCCGGGCGAGGTCGAGGGCGAGAGCTACTACTTCGTCGACGACGCCGAGTTCGACCGCATGGTCGAGGCGGGCGAACTGCTCGAGTGGGCGACCGTGCACAACGCGTACCGCTACGGCACCCCTCGCAAGCCGGTGGAGCAGGCGATCGCCGCCGGCCAGAGCGTGCTGCTCGAGATCGACATCCAGGGCGCACGCTCGGTGCGACGTGCGATGCCCGACGCGACCCTCGTGTTCCTGCTGCCCCCGAGCTGGGACGAGCTGGTGCGCCGGCTCGTCGGCCGGGGCACCGAGACGGCCGCCGAGCAGCAGCGTCGACTCGAGACGGCGAAGGTCGAACTGGCCGCCGTCGACGAGTTCGACCACCAGGTCGTCAACCACGACGTCGGCGAGGCCGCCCAGAAGGTCGTAGACTTGATGCGACCTCGCAAGGGCCGACGCTGAGCCGTTCCCGGTTCGGCCTCCCTCGCCACGAGCTTTCGAGCGCCACGAGCGCATCCCACGATCAAGGAGTCATTCCATGGCTGAGAAGCAGTCCGGCATCATCGACCCGCCCATCGACGACCTGCTCTCGAAGGTCGACTCGAAGTACCAGCTGGTCATCTTCGCGTCGAAGCGCGCGCGCCAGATCAACGACTACTACGCCGACCTGCACGAGGGCAGCCTGTTCGACAACGTCGGCCCGCTCGTCGACTCGTCGATCGACGACAAGCCGCTCTCGGTCGCCATGCACGAGATCAACGAAGACAAGCTGCGGCTCCGCCCCCTCGGCGAGTGACGCCGAGGGC
The DNA here is from genome assembly GCF_053618155.1 of Agromyces sp. NPDC055658. Classification (NCBI taxonomy): domain Bacteria; kingdom Bacillati; phylum Actinomycetota; class Actinomycetes; order Micrococcales; family Microbacteriaceae; genus Agromyces; species Agromyces sp. NPDC055658. Next base: position 41,709 of record NZ_JBSHHD010000029.1, read on the forward strand.
CGCATGACCCTCAACATCGTCGTCGGCATCACCGGCGGCATCGCGGCGTACAAGGCCGTCGGCGTCGTGCGGGCCCTCGTGCTCGCCGGGCACGACGTCCACGTCGTGCCGACCGAGGGAGCCCTGCGCTTCGTCGGCCGCCCGACGCTCGAGGCGATCTCGCGCAACCCGGTGCACACCGATCTCTACGAGGGTGTCGCCGAAGTGCGCCATGTCGCGATCGGCCAGGCGGCCGACCTCATCGTGATCGCGCCGGCGACGGCGAACACGATCGCGAAGCTCGCCGCCGGCCTCGCCGACGACCTGCTCGGCAACACGGTCCTCGCGAGCGAGGCGCCGGTCGTGATCGCGCCGGCGATGCACACCGAGATGTGGCGGAACCCGGCGACCCGGGCGAACATCGCGACCCTCGAGGCGCGCGGCGTCACCGTCGTCGGCCCGGCGGTCGGCCAGCTCACGGGCGCCGACAGCGGACCGGGTCGGATGGAGGAGCCCGAGGTCATCGTCGCGGCGGCGCTCGAGCGCGCGGCATCCCCGTCAGAGGGCGACCTCGCCGGACGCCGCATCGTCGTGACGGCCGGCGGTACGCGCGAACCGCTCGACCCCGTGCGCTTCCTCGGCAACCGATCGAGCGGCAAGCAGGGCGTCGCGATCGCCGAGGCGGCACGGGCCCGCGGGGCCCGCGTCACGCTCGTCGCCGCGAACCTCGAGATCGCCGAACCCGACGGCTGCGACGTACGCCGCGTGTCGAGCGCCCTCGAACTGCAGGCGGCGGTGACCGAGGCGGCGCAGGGCGCCGACGCGGTCGTCATGGCCGCGGCGGTCGCCGACTACCGGCCCGTGAGCGTCAGCGAGTCGAAGATCAAGAAGGATGCCTCGAACGACGGCCTCACTCTCGAGCTCGTCCGCAATCCCGACATCCTGGCCGGCCTCGGCGCGGCACCGCACGACGGCACGCTGCTCGTCGGCTTCGCCGCAGAGACCGAGCCCGACGACGACCGGCTGCTCGAACTCGGCCGGGCCAAGCGCCGGGCCAAGGGCGCCGACCTGCTCGTCGTGAACCGGGTCGGCTGGAGCGAGGGCTTCGCGACCGAGGAGAACGCGGTCGTCGTCATCGACGGCGACGACTCGATCGTCACACGGCTTCACGGAACGAAGGCGTCGGTGGCCGGTGGCATCCTCGACGTGGTTGTCTCGAAGCTGACGAGCACCGCCGAACGCACGAAAGAAGCCGACCCCGCATGAGCGCCCTCCGACTGTTCACCTCCGAGTCCGTGACCGAGGGGCATCCCGACAAGATCTGCGACCAGATCTCCGACTCGATCCTCGACGCACTGCTGGCGGTCGACCCGCACAGCCGCGTCGCGGTCGAGACGCTCGTGACGACCGGCCTCGTGCACGTCGCGGGCGAGGTCACGACCTCGGGCTACGTCGAGATCCCCGCGATCGTCCGCGAGCGGGTCACGTCGATCGGGTACGACTCCTCGGACGTGTGGTTCGACGGTCGCTCCTGCGGCGTCTCGGTGTCGATCGGCGGCCAGTCGCCCGACATCGCGCAGGGGGTCGACCACGCCTTCGAGGCACGCGAGCGTTCGAGCGAAGACGCGCTCGACCGGCAGGGCGCCGGCGACCAGGGCATCATGTTCGGCTACGCGACCCGCGAGACGCCCGAGCTCATGCCGGTGCCCATCTGGCTCGCGCACCGCCTCGCCGAGCGGCTCGCGCAGGTGCGCAAGGCCGGCGAGCTCGACTACCTGCGCCCCGACGGCAAGACCCAGGTCACCGTCGGCTACGACGGCCAGGTGCCGAAGACGATCGAGACCGTCGTGCTCTCGACGCAGCACTCGCCGGCGGTCTCCAACGAGCAGTTGCGCGCAGAGGTCGAAGAGCTCGTCATCCGCCCGGTGCTCGACACCGTCGAACTGGCCCGCCCCGAGCTCGCGGTGCTCATCAACCCGACCGGCCGCTTCGAGATCGGCGGGCCGCAGGGCGACGCGGGTCTCACCGGCCGCAAGATCATCATCGACACCTACGGCGGCGCGAGCCGGCACGGCGGCGGCGCCTTCAGCGGCAAGGACCCGTCGAAGGTCGACCGATCGGCGGCGTACGCGATGCGCTGGGTCGCGAAGAACGCCGTCGCGGCGGGGCTCGCGGACCGACTCGAGCTGCAGGTCGCCTACGCGATCGGCAAGGCCTCGCCGGTCGGTCTCTACGTCGAGACGTTCGGCACCGGTGCGCTGCCCGACGAGCAGATCATCGCGGCGATCCGCGAGGTGTTCGACCTGCGCCCGGCCGCGATCATCCGCGACCTCGACCTGCTCCGCCCGATCTACGCGCAGACCGCCGCCTACGGCCACTTCGGCCGTGAGCTGCCCGACTTCACGTGGGAGCGGCTCGACCGCGTCGCCGATCTCCGCACGGCCGCCGGGCTCTGAGGTGACGGGCGGCCCGGTCGCCAGGGTGCTCGTCGACTCGCCGCTGCCGCAGCTCGACCAGCTCTTCGACTACCGCGTGCCCGATCGCCTCGCCGAGGCCGCCCGGCCCGGCGTCCGGGTCCGGGTTCCGCTGCGTTCCGGGGGGCGGATCGCCGACGGCTGGCTCGTCGAGCTCGCCGCGTCGAGCGAGTACGAGGGCCGTCTCTCCGACGTCGACGACGTCGTGTCCGAGGTGCCGCTGCTGACGCCCGACGTATGGAGGCTCGCCCGCGCGGCAGCCGACCGTGCCGCGGGCAATGCGAGCGACATCCTGCGCCTCGCGATCCCGAGCCGGTATGTGCGGGTCGAGCGCGCGTGGCGTGCCGCCGAACCCGATGCCGGCCCGTTGCCTTCCGAGGCCGTCGCCGTCGGCGGCTTCGAACCCGGTGCCGTCGAGGCGGGCATCGCGGCCGGGGAGCGCTTGTCGCTCGCCGCCGACCCGCGACCGGTGCGACTGCCGAACGGCGAGTGGGTCGGGGCATGGGCGGTCACGCTCGCGCAGGCTGCCGCGCGCACGCTCGCGGGCGACCGGTCGAGCCTCGTCATCGTGCCCGACTACCGCGACCAGGAGCAGCTCGAGGCGGCGCTGGCCGCCGTCGTCGACCCGAGACGGGTGCTGCGCACCGACGCCAGGCAATCGGGCGGCGCGCGCTTCCGGGCCTTCCTCGACGCGACCGGCGACGCGGCTCGCATCATCATCGGCAACCGGTCGACGGTGTACGCACCTGCCGCGCGCCTCGGGCTCATCGCGATGTGGGACGACGGCGACGCGCTCCAGCACGAGCCGCTGTCACCGGGGGTCCACCCGCGCGACGCGGCGCTCATCCGCCAGGAGCAGTCGGGTGCCGCGCTGATCTTCCTCGGCCACACGCGAAGCGTCGAAGTCGAACGGCTCGTCGAGATCGGCTGGGTGCGCCACGTCGCGTCGCACCGGCACACCCGGCCCCGAGTCATCCTGACCGAGCAGCAGTCGAGCCCCGAGCCGGGGTCGGCGCGCATCCCGTCGACCGCGTGGCGTCAGGCGCAGGAGGCCGTGCGGGAGGGCCCCGTCCTCGTGCAGGTCGCCCGTCCCGGGCACACGCCGATGCTCGTGTGCGACCGCTGCCGCGAACCCGCCCGGTGCGCCGCCTGCGGCGGCGGCCTCGCCGTGCCGCGGTCGGGCGGTGTCCCGCGCTGCACGCTCTGCGGCGCGAGCGCCGCCTCCTGGACGTGTCCCGTCTGCGAGTCGACGAAGCTCCGCGCCGCGACCGTCGGAGCCACCCGCACCGCCGACGAGCTCGGGCGAGCCTTCCCTCGGGCGAAGGTCGTGCTCTCCGACGGCGAGCGCCCCGTGCTGCGGGTCGGTCCAGAACCGGCACTCGTCGTCGCGACCCGCGGGGCCGAACCCATCGCCGACGGTGGATATCGTGCGGTGCTGCTCCTCGACGGCGAGCGGATGCTGCTGCGCGAATCGCTCCGCGTCGCGGAGGACTGCCTGCGCTGGTGGTCGAACGCCGCGGCCCTCGCCGCGCCGGGCGCACCAGTCTTCCTCGTCGGCGTCGCGGGCGCGCTTGCGCAGACGCTCGCCGGCTGGCGCCAGCTGGAATGGGCCGGCACCGAGCTCGCCGCCCGCCGGGCGCTGCGATTCCCGCCCGCGGTGCGGGTGGCGAGCGTCACCGCCCCGCACGCGGGCGTCGAGCGGGCGATCACCGCGTCGAAGGCGGCCGCCCCCGGCGTCGACGTGCTCGGTCCGACCCCCGCCGAAGAAGACCTCGAGCGGGCGATCGTCCGCTTCGACTACGGTGCGGGCAACGCCGTCGCGAAGGCGCTGCGGGCCGAGATGATCACGGTCGCGACCGAACGGCGCCGACCGGTGGGCGGTCGCCCGCCCCGCCGGCCCCGGGTGCTGCGCGTCCGCTTCGACGATCCCGACGTGCCGTAGCCGCACGTCGCCGAGCGAGCCCGTCGTCGGGATCCGGAAGAATGGCCGGGTGAACACCCTGCGCCTCGTCTTCGCCGGAACGCCCGCCCCGGCCGTGCCCAGCCTCGAACGCCTCGCCGCGGGCCCCCACGAGATCGTCGGCGTCGTCACGCGGCCCGACGCCCCGCTCGGCCGCAAGCGAGTGCTCACGCCGTCGCCGGTGGCGGCCGCGGCCGAGCGGCTGGGGCTTCCCGTCGTGAAGGCCGCCCGACTCGACGACGCGGCGACGGCCGGCATCGAGGCGCTCCGTCCCGATCTGGGCGTCATCGTCGCGTACGGCGGTCTCGTGCGCGAGCCGCTGCTCTCGCTGCCGCGACACGGGTGGATCAACCTGCATTTCTCGGCGCTTCCCGCCTGGCGCGGGGCCGCTCCCGTGCAGCACTCGATCATCGCCCGCGACGCCGAGCTCGCGGCATCCGTCTTCCAGCTGGTGCCCGAGCTCGACGCGGGCGACGTCTTCGCGGTGCACCGGCGTCCGGCCGCCGACGGGCTGACCGCCGGCGGCGCCCTCGAGCTGCTCGCCGACGAGGGGGCCGAGGTGCTCGCCGCGGTGGTCGATGGCATCGCCGGCGGCACGGCGGTCGCGGTGCCGCAGGCGGGCGAGCCGAGCTTCGCGCCGAAGCTCACGATCGACGACGGCCGCCTCGACTGGACGGGTGACGCACGCGCGGTGCTCGCGAGGTACCGCGGGGTGACCCCCGAACCGGGTGCGTGGACGACGATCGGCGGCGAACGGCTCAAGGTGCTCGAGGCGCGGCCGGTCGAGTTCGGGCAGGCGGGGGAGCAGGGCGTGCTCGCCCCCGGCGAGCTGCGCCCCGAGCGCCGGCGCGTGCTCGTCGGCACCGCGACCGAGCCCGTCGAGCTCGTGCGCGTGCAGCCCGCCGGCAAGGGCGCGATGGCCGGGGCCGATTGGGCACGCGGACTCGCGCCGGAGACGCGCAAGCTCGAGTAGCGGCGCATCGCCGGGCCGCGCCGGCGCCGCGTACAGTTGACGGGTGAACGACGAACGCCGCTCCCGCAGGCCCGACCGCAGACGCGCACCCGCGCAGGTCAGGGTGTCGCCGCCGCGCATCGTCGCATTCGAGGTGCTCGAGGCCGTCCGCGACGACGAGGCGTACGCCAACCTGCTGCTGCCGAATCGCATCGAGCGCTCCCGTCTGACCGAAGCCGACGCCGCGCTCGCGACCGAGCTCACGTACGGGACCCTCCGGATGCTGGGCTTCTACGACGCGGTCATCGCGATCGCCGCGGGCCGTCCCGTCGACCGCATCGACCCGCCCGTGCTCGACGTGCTCCGCCTCGGCGTGCACCAGCTGCTCTCGACTCGGGTGCCCACGCACGCGGCCGTCAACGAGCAGGTCGTCATCGCGAAGCGCGTCGCGCCGACGGCGAGCGGGTTCGTGAACGGCGTGCTCCGCACGATCTCCCGCACGAGCGCCGAGGAGTGGCGCGACGCGGTCGCCGCCGAGTACGACGGCGACGCCCGCACGGCCGTGCTCGCCTCCCACCCCGAGTGGGTCGTGCGCGCCCTGCGCGCCGCGCTCGACGGCGAAGGTCGCGCCGACGAACTCGATGACCTGCTCGAGGCCGACAACGCCGCTCCGCGGGTGAACCTCGTCGCCCTGCCGGGTCTCGGCGACGAGGATGCCGCGGCGCTCGGCACCCCGAACCGTTTCTCGCCGATCGGCTTCACGGCCGACCGGCCGCTCGCCCTCGTCGCCGCGCACGAGGGCCGCGTCCGCGTGCAGGACGAAGGGTCGCAGCTCGCAGCACTCGCCCTCACGAGGGCGGCGCCGGTCCGTCCGGGGGAGCGTTGGCTCGATCTCTGCGCCGGCCCCGGGGGCAAGACCGCGATCCTCGCGGCGGAGGCGCTCGCCGCCGATGCGACGCTCGTCGCCAACGAACTCGTGCCCGCCCGGGCAGAACTCGTGCGCCGCGCGATCGCCGGCGTCCCGCTCGAGGTCCACGTCTCCGTCGGCGACGGACGCGAGACCGCGGCCGTCGCACTCGGTGCGGAGGGCGGCTTCGATCGCATCCTGCTCGATGCGCCGTGCACCGGACTCGGCGCGCTCCGGCGCCGGCCGGAAGCACGCTGGCGCAAGCAGCCCGCCGACGTGCCCGAGCTCACGAGGCTCCAGGGCGAGCTGTTCGACCATGCCGTGCGCCTGCTCGCACCCGGCGGCGTCCTCGCCTACGTCACCTGCTCGCCGCACACCGCCGAGACGCGCGGCACCCTCCGCGCGGGGCTGCAGCGCCACCCCGAGCTCGAGCAGCTCGACACGCGCGCGGTGCTGCAGTCGGTCGCGCGCGAGCAGCTCGATCTCGCCGGCGACGCCGAGACCGTGCAGCTGTGGCCGCACCGGCACGGCACCGACGCCATGTTCATCGCGCTCGTCCGCCGCAGCGCCTGAGGGCGGCACCACGCGGCCGAGGTCGGCGCCGGCACGAGGCATCCCGCCGCTGGCTAGGCTGCTGCCCATGACGACGCGCATCAACCCGAGCATCCTGGCCGCCGACTTCGCGAACATCGAGCACGAGCTCACCCGCATCGCGACCGCCGACCTGGTGCACGTCGACGTCATGGACAACCACTTCGTGCCGAACCTCACGTTCGGTCCGCAGATGGTCGAGCGCATCCAGGCGACGAGCCCGATCCCGCTCGACGTGCACCTCATGATCGACGATCCCGACCGCTGGGCGCCCGGCTACGCGGAGCTGGGCGCTGCGAGTGTGACGTTCCATGTCGAGGCCGCGAGCGATCCCGTCGCCGTCGCTCGCCGCCTGCGCGAGATCGGGGCCCGAGCCGGCATCGCACTGAAGCCCGGGACCGAGGCCGAGCCCTTCCTCGAGGTCCTGCACGAGTTCGACCAGGTGCTCGTGATGACGGTCGAGCCGGGGTTCGGCGGGCAGTCGTTCATGCCCGAGACCATGCCGAAGCTGCGGCGCGTGGCCGACGCCGTTCGCGCTCGCGGCCTCGACGTGTGGCTGCAGGTCGACGGCGGCGTCACGGTCGACACGATCGGCATCGCGGCCGAGGCGGGGGCCGACACGTTCGTCGCCGGCTCGGCGGTGTTCCGCGGCATCCCCGAGGACCAGATCGCCGCCCTGCGGGCCGCCGCAGCGACCCACGCGCACTGACCCCTCGCCGCCACCGGTAGTCTGTGAGCGTGAAGACCTTCGACGAACTCTTCGTCGAGCTGAGCGACAAGGCCCGCACCCGCCCAGAGGGTTCCGGCACCGTGCGCGAGCTCGACGCCGGCGTGCACGCCATCGGCAAGAAGATCGTCGAAGAGGCCGCCGAGGTGTGGATGGCCGCCGAGTACCAGAGCGACGCCGAGACGGCCGAAGAGATCTCGCAGCTGCTCTACCACCTGCAGGTGCTCATGCTCGCGAAGGGGCTCTCGCCGGCCGACGTGTACCGACATCTCTGATCGCGCCATGCCCGATCAGTTCCGTCGACACGAAAGCTCAGACATGCTCAGAATCGCCGTGCCCAACAAGGGTTCGCTCGCCGAGACCGCCGCGCAGATGCTGTGGGAGGCCGGGTACACCGGTCGCCGGGACCAGCGCGACCTGCACACCGCCGACCCGCGGAACGGGGTGGAGTTCTTCTACCTGCGGCCGCGCGACATCGCGACCTACGTCGGGTCGGGCGCGCTCGACGTCGGCATCACCGGTCGCGACCTCCTGCTCGACTCCGGGTCGGATGCCTCGGAGATCGCCCCGCTCGGTTTCGGCGACTCGACCTTCCGGTTCGCAGGCCCGGCCGGCCGGTTCGCCGAGCTCGGCGACCTCGAGGGCGTCCGCGTCGCGACGAGCTATCCCGGCCTCGTCGGCGCCTTCCTCACGGGCCGGGGCGTCACCCCGTCGAAGCTCGTGAAGCTCGACGGCGCGGTCGAGTCGGCCGTGCGGCTCGGCGTGGCCGACGCGGTCGCCGACGTCGTGTCGACGGGTGCGACCCTGCGTCAGGCCGGGCTCGAGATCTTCGGGCCCGTCATCCTCGAGTCCGAGGCGGTGCTCATCGGCTCGGGCGTCGACAAGCCCGGCGCGGCGACGCTGCTGCGGCGCCTCCAGGGCGTCCTCGTCGCCCGGCAGTACGTTCTCCTCGACTACGACGTGCCGGTCGAGCACCTCGAGCAGGCGACCGCTGCGGCGCCCGGCTTCGAGTCGCCGACGGTGTCGCCCCTGCACGACCCCGAGTGGGTCGCCGTGCGCGTCATGATCCCGCGCGTCGACATGAACCACGTGATGGACGAGCTCTACGCCCTCGGCGCTCGTGCGATCCTCGTGAGCGCCATCCACGCGGCACGGTTGTGAGGTGAGCGCATGAGCCTCGCCGTCCGCGTGATCCCGTGCCTCGACGTCGCCGCCGGCCGCGTCGTGAAGGGCGTCAACTTCCAGAACCTGCGCGATGCCGGAGACCCCGTCGAGCTCGCCGCCCGCTATGCCGAACAGGGCGCCGACGAGCTGACGTTCCTCGACGTGACCGCGACGGTCGACGACCGGTCGACGACCTACGACATGGTGCAGCGCGTCGCCGAGCAGGTGTTCATCCCGCTCACCGTCGGCGGCGGCGTGCGCTCGACCGACGACGTCGCGCGGCTGCTCGGCCACGGCGCCGACAAGATCGGCGTGAACAGCGCGGCGATCGCCCGGCCCGCGCTCGTGGCCGAGATCGCCGACCGCTTCGGCGCGCAGGTCTGCGTGCTGTCGCTCGACGTCAAGCGATCCGAACGCACCGAGTCGGGCTTCGTCGTGACGACCCACGGCGGCCGCACCGAGACCGACCTCGACGCGCTCGAGTGGGCCCGGCGTGCGATCGGGCTCGGCGCCGGCGAGCTGCTCGTGAACTCGATCGACGCCGACGGCACGAAGCAGGGCTTCGACCTCGAGCTCACCGCCCTCATGCACGAGCTGTCGACGGTGCCCGTCATCGCCTCCGGCGGCGCGGGTCGCGTCGCCGACTTCCCGCCCGCGATCGCAGCGGGCGCCGACGCGGTGCTCGCGGCCTCGGTCTTCCACAACGGCGAGCTGACGATCGGCGAGGTCAAGCAGGCGCTCGCGGCCGACGGAAGGATCGTGCGATGAACGAGAACCCGTCGACCGCGGAGCAGGCGCTCGAACGTGCCGTCTTCAATGATCAGGGGCTCCTGCCCGCCGTGATCCAGCAGTGGGACACCGGCGAGATGCTCATGCTCGGCTGGATGGACCGCGAGGCGCTGCGCCGCACGCTCACGGAGGGCCGGGTCACGTTCTGGTCGCGCTCGCGCCAGGAGTACTGGCGCAAGGGCGACACGTCGGGCCACGCCCAGTACGTGCGCTCGGCCGCGCTCGACTGCGACGCAGACACCCTGCTCGTGAAGGTCGAGCAGATCGGTGCGGCCTGCCACACGGGCACCCGCACCTGCTTCGACGGCGACCCGATCGACGTCGTGCAGGGGCGGCTTCCCGATGATCCGGCGCCTGTCGGCTGACGGACCGGCCACCCCGACCGACACACGCGACGAGGAGACACGATGACCGCCACGACGACCTTCGACGAGTTCTCGGGCCTGCTCGCCGGCCGTCGGGTGGTGCCCGTCGTGCGCGAGCTCTTCGCCGACGGCGAGACCCCGGTCGGCATCTACCGCAAGCTCGCCGAGGGGCGCCCGGGCACCTTCCTGCTCGAGTCCGCGGAGCAGGGCGGCATCTGGTCGCGCTACTCGTTCGTCGGCGTCTCGTCGTACGGCGTCATCACCGAGCACGACGACCGCGTCGAATGGCACGACCACGGGCTGTCGGCGGAGCGGGCGCTCGGCGAGGCATCCCGGCTGCCGCCGCTCGCGGCGCTCGAGGCGCTGTTCGAGCGCTGGCGCACGGAGGACGTTCCGGGCGCGCCGCCGCTGACCGGCGGCCTCGTCGGCTTCATCGGCTGGGAGGCGGTGCGCCAGATCGAGCACCTGCCCGACCGGCCGCCGGCCGAGTCCTCGATCCCTGGGCAGGCGTTCGCGTTCGTCGCCGAGCTCGTGGTCATCGACCACCGCACGGGCACCGTGCAGCTCATCGCCTCGGTGCTGAACGACACCGGCGCCGACGCCCGCGAGCTGTGGGACGACGCGCAGGAGCGCCTCGACCGCATGCAGCGGGGCCTCGCCACCCCGGCGGAGGCGTGGCTGGCCGAGATCGACCTCGCCCGGGCCGCGACGCCGACGCATCGCACCGCAGAGGCCGACTTCCTGGCGGCGGTGGACCGGTCGAAGGACTTCATCCGCGACGGCGACGTCTTCCAGGTCGTCATCTCCCAGCGATTCGAGCACGAGGCGACCGCGCCGGCGCTCGACGTCTACCGGGTGCTGCGCAGCCTCAACCCGAGCCCCTACATGTACTACCTCCACCTCGAGGATGCAGCGGGCGAGCCCTACTGGATCGTCGGGTCGTCGCCCGAGGCCCTCGTCAAGGTGCAGCACGGACGCGTCTTCACGCACCCGATCGCGGGATCCAAGCCCCGCGGTGCGACCCCCGAGGAGGACGCCGACCTCGAGGCGGCGCTCGTCGCCGACCCGAAGGAGCAGGCCGAGCACCTCATGCTCGTCGACCTCGCGCGCAACGACCTCGCGAAGGTCTGCGCAGCCGGCTCGGTCGAGGTGACCGAGTTCATGCGGGTCGAGCGGTTCAGCCACATCATGCACCTCGTGTCCTCGGTGGAGGGCGACCTCGAGCCCGGTGTGAACGCGATCGAGGTGTTCCGGGCGACGTTCCCCGCCGGCACCCTCTCCGGCGCGCCGAAGCCGCGGGCGCTCGAGATCATCGACGAGCTCGAACCCGCCCAGCGCGGACTGTACGGGGGAGTGGTCGGGTACTTCGGATTCGGCGGCGACGCCGACCTCGCGATCGCGATCCGCACGGCGGCGATCTCGGGGGGTGTCGCCCGCGTGCAGGCGGGTGCGGGCCTCGTCGCGGACTCCGACCCCGCGAGCGAGTTCGAGGAGTCGCGCAACAAGGCGGCCGCGCCGCTTCGGGCCGTCGCCGTCGCCAACGCGATGCGGAGGGTGGAGTCGTGAGCCGCGCCCGCATGAAGCTCCCCGCGATCATCGCCTCCGTGGTCGGATCGGGCCTCGCCCTGCTGGCATGGAGCCAGACCTGGTTCGGCCTCGTCCTCGCGAGCGGCACCGGCGCGCACGTGAACGCCGAGGTCATCGCGGTACCCGGCAGCGTCGCCTCCCCGGCGCTGGCCGCGCTCGGCCTCGCCGGCCTCGCCCTCGCCGCGGCGCTCGCCCTCGCCGGTCCCGCGATCAGGGTCGTGCTCGGCGTGCTCGAGATCGTGCTGGGCGGATGCCTCGTGCTCGCCGCCTGGCTCGCACTCGCCGACCCCGTGGCCGCCGTCTCGGCGTCGGTCACCGAGGCGACGGGCGTCGCCGGCGACGGACCGACGGCCGAGCTCGTGGGCGCCGCCGTGGCGACCGCCTGGCCCGCCGTCGCCGTCGTCGGCGGCGTGGTAGTGGCCGCCCGCGGCGGACTAGTGCTGGCCACAGGGCCCCGCTGG